>JBCDJT010000003.1:0-89734 GCA_038747545.1 Bacteroidota bacterium | reverse complement strand
GGGTCATCGAGATCAGCGAAGTGGTGTGCGAAGCTCGTTGGCGGCATGGCGGTGGTGGCGAACAGGGACGGATCGAACCCGGCCAGATTACGCTGCACCGAGCCATCCGCACCACCCCAAATTTAGAATGCGCTCGCCCTGGACGTCTGGCCGATGACCGTTTCGGATGACCGAGCCAGTGCCTACCTTAGAACACGCTACCGTACTGTCCTCGCCACCCTGCGTTACCGATGCTCGTCCACACCGTTTTCTTCTGGCTCGCTCCCGATGCCGACCGTGCTGTATTTGAGCGCGGGCTGAACAGCCTGATCGCCATCCAGAGCGTTTCGCATGGCTTCTTCGGCCAGCAAGCCGACACGCACGAGCGCCCAGTCACCGATAAATCGTTCGACTACGGCCTCACCATCATCTGCGACTCCCTGGAATCACACGACGCCTATCAGGTGGACCCCATCCACCTGCACTTCGTCGATACGTACTCACACCTCTGGACGAAGGTGGTGGTCTACGACTATCAGTAAGCCGCCGCGTCTTTTTCGCCTGTTTCACGACCCCTGATGTACCCAACCATGCGCACGTGTACGCTGCTCCTTCTGCTCGCCTTGTTTCCGATTACGGCCGTCGCGCAAGACGACGGCTGGCAACCCCTGTTTGACGGCACCTCGATTGACGATTGGACGCAGCGCAACGGCGAGGCCGACTACTTCGTGGAGGATGGCGCTATCGTGGGCGTCTCGAAGCTCAACACGCCGAACAGCTTCCTCAGCCCTCCGGGCGAATATGGCGACTTTATCCTGGAGTACGAGGCGATGGTAGACCCGCGCCTCAACTCGGGGGTCCAGATCCGCAGCCTGAGCACGCCGGACTACCGAAACGGCCGCGTGCATGGCTACCAGGTGGAGCTCGACCCCAGCCCACGCGCCTACACGGGCGGCATCTACGACGAAGCGCGGCGCGGCTGGCTCTACCCGCTCTCGCGCAACGAGCCCGCCCAGAAGGCCTTCGTCAACGGCCAGTGGAACACGATCCGCGTGGAAGCCATCGGCCACACCATCCGCACGTGGGTGAACGGCCAGATGGCGTCGAACCTCGTGGATGACATGACCGCGTCTGGCTTCATCGGCCTGCAGGTACACAGCATCAACCGCGACGACCAGGACGGCACCAAGGTGATGTGGCGCAACCTGCGCATCAAGACCGACAACCTGGAAGCAAGCCGCTGGCCTGTAGACCCCGATGTGGAGGTCATCAGCTACCTGAAGAACGAACTCAGCGACGAAGAGAAGCGCGAAGGATGGCGGCTGCTGTGGGACGGCCGCACGCCCGACGGCTGGCGCGGCGCCAAGCTCGACGACTTCCCCGCGCAAGGCTGGGCCATGGAGGACGGCATCCTGAAGGTGCGTGCCTCGGGCGGCGCCGAGTCGGCCAACGGCGGCGATATCGTCACGCGCACCACGTTCGGCGGACATTTCGAGCTCGAACTCGACTTCGTGCTCACCGAGGGCGCCAACAGCGGCATCAAGTACTTCGTCAAGCCCGACCTCAACAAAGGCCCGGGGTCTGCCATCGGGCTGGAGTACCAACTCCTCGACGACGACAAGCACCCCGACGCCAAGCAGGGCGTGGGTGGCAACCGCACGCTCGGCTCGCTCTATGACCTCATCCCTGCCGAAAACCTCTCCGTTCCTGGGCGCGGCAAGCCGTTCAATGGCATCGGCGCGTGGAACAAGGCGCGCATCGTGGTGCGAGGCAACCACGTAGAGCACTGGCTCAACAACGTCAAGATCATGGAGTACGAGCGCGGCACCATGATGTACCGGGCGCTGGTGCAGAAGAGCAAATACAACGTATGGCCAGCCTTCGGTGAGGCCGAGCGCGGCCACCTGCTGCTGCAGGATCACGGCGACGAAGTCTGGTTCCGCAGCATCAAAGTGCGCGAGCTTTGAGTCGATTGAAGCCTCCGATTGTGACTAGAAGCCACATCGTCACCGCCCTCATCGACGCCGCTGCCGTGGCCGTGGTGCGCATGGCCGATGCGCAGCAGCTCATGCGGGTGGTGGAGGCGATCCGTGCGGGCGGCGTGACGGCCATCGAGATCACCATGACTACGCCGAATGCGCTGGCCGTCATCGAGCAGGTGGCGCGCGAGATGGAGGGCGTGCTCGTGGGCGTAGGGTCTGTGCTGGATGCGCAGACCGCGAAGCAGGCCATCGACGCGGGCGCGCAGTACGTGGTGAGCCCGGTGTTCAAGCCCTCCATCATCGAAGCGGCGCACCGCTACGGCGTCCCTGCGATGCCCGGCTGCTTCACGCCGACGGAGATCCAGACCGCCACCGAGGCGGGGGCCGACATCATCAAGGTGTTTCCCGCCAACATCGTGGGCATGGCGTTCTTCAAGGCCGTCAAGGCGCCGATGCCGCACCTCAACCTGATGCCCACGGGCGGCGTAACGCTGACCAACGCGGGCGACTGGATGAAGGCAGGCGCCTGCGCGGTGGGCGTAGGCAGCGCCCTGCTCGACAAGCAGGCCATCGCCGACGGCAACTTCGCCAAGCTGACCGAGAACGCACGCACACTTCAGGCCAGCATTGCAGAGGCTCGCTAACGGATAGGCGCCTAGGAACCTTCGCCTCCCCTCCCCGTCCACGGCTGTCAGACTAACGGTGGCGCTATGCGTGTTTTGGCGGGATGGATCGGTGTGTGCCTTGGGCTGTGCCTGCTCGCGCCCGAGGCTATCGCCCAGCGCAACGCGAGCGTCTCCAGTGAGCTGGTGCAGGAAGGCGAGGTGTTGCTTGCGGAGGGCGACCGGAAGGCGGCGCGGCGCAAGTTCGACGAAGCGATCCAGTACGACCGCCGTAACGGCACCGCGTACCGCGCATTGGGCGAACTGAAGCTACGCGAGCGGGAGTGGAAAGGCGCGATCCGCGCGTTCGATGGCGCCCTCAGGCAAGACCCCAACGACCTCGACGCCCGCTACCATCGCGGCATCGCCAACCGCGAGTTTGGGCGCCTGCGCTCGCCACTGAGTTTCCTCGCCGAGTTGGTCCAGCTGGATGAGACCGGGGTGGAAGTGCGCAAGCACTACCGCCGTGCTGAGCAGGACTTTCAGCGGGTTATCAGCCAGGACTCGGCCTATCGCGATGTGCTGCACCAGTATGCGCTCCTGGAGCAGTACCGCAGCCGTCACGCCGAGGCCATTGCGCTAGGGCACGAGCAGGTGCGCGTGCGGCCCGACATGCCCTCGGCACAGACGGGCTTGCTGCGGCTGTACCGGATGTTCACCGAGGACGAGCGCGGCGTGGCCGAGGCGTGGCTTGCCGAGCAGGACTCGCCCTACGCCCGCTTCGCCGAAGCCGACCTGCTGCGTCGCGCCGACGACGCCCGCGCTGCCGAAGAGAAACTCATCGCTCTCCAACAACAGCCCGATGAGAGCCTCGGTACGTTTCCTCGCATTGCCATTCACACCGCACTCGCCCGGATCTACAGCTCACTCAGCAACATGCGGATCGCTGAGTCGCAGTTCTGGAGCGCCGCCGACAAGATCGCCTCGGCCAGCGACGCGGCCCTGCTGATGGCCGACATGCAGTACATCCTAACCGCACAGGAACGGCAAGACTACGCGACGCGCAGCACGCCCGAGCAGTGGCAGGCGTTCTTTCGCGAGGCGTGGACCAAGCGCAACCCCCTCCCTGCTGCCAGAAGCAACGCACGCATACAGGAGCACTACCAGCGCTTGGTGGAGGCGGAGAAGAACTTTGCCCACTACGGCCCACGCGATGCCTGGAACGACCCCAGTGCGGCCGGCAAGCTGGAGTTTGGCGACACCTACGACGTCGACAATAACTACAACGACAAGGGCTTGATCTACATCCGCCACGGCAGTCCCAACGACCGCGTGGCGACGATTGGGCAGAACCTGCCTAGCAACGAGTCGTGGCTCTACCGTGCCAACGGCGACAGCCCACGCATGGTCTTCCACTTCATGAACAGCGGCGGCAGCAACTGGCGGCTGGTACCCGTCTTGCTGTACCCAGAGATGATCGTTGACCGCGCCCGCTGGGGGGCGCCCTACTCGTACTACCGCAGACCGCCACCACGCCCCGAAACCGTAGACGACCAGATTGCCGCCGCCCATGCTTTGCCCAGTAGCGCTGAGCAGAACCGACTGTGGCAAGCACTGGAGTGGGGGGACGGCCTAGCGAGCGAGATGCAGGAGGAGGCGCAAGCCGACGTAGACGCCGGGCTGTCCTCTGACCGCTACCGGTGGACAAGCGAGGTGGAGTCGATGCCCATGGCCTTCACCACCGCCGCCTTCCGGGGCCCCGATGGGCAAGCGCTCGTCGAGGTGTTCTACGCGCTCACCCTCGCCCCGCTCGACCGCAACCTGCCTGGTGCCGACGAGGCGATCCTCGACCTCTCACTCGTCTTCCACAACCCCGAGTGGCAACCCACGGCCCGGCGGCGCGACCGCAAGCGCGTGCCCCTCACCCGCCAGCCCGGCGACGGCGTCATCGACGGCTTCCGCGTCCTCGTGCCCCCCGATTCCTATCAGGTAGCTGTGCATGTAGAGCCCGAGGGGACCTCGCTGCTCGGTGGCTTTACCCAGCAGCGGCGCATCCCCGATTTCTCCGGCACCGACCTCATGCTGAGCGATATGCTCGTGGCGCTCCAGATCGGCGCGGCAAACGGCTCCAACATCTTTGACCGTGGCGAGACCAACGTCATACCTAACCCGAGCTACACGTTCACCACCGAGCAAGCGGTCTACGCCTACTTCGAAGTCTACAACCTCACCTTTGCCGCTGACGACCAGACGGATTACGTCGTGGAGTACACGCTCGTCCCGCAGCGGAAGCGGCGCGGGCTGTTCCGCCGGGCGCCACGCCCCGCCGTCACCCTCAGCGTGCCCCAGCGCAGCGCCGACCGCTCCACCATCGAGTACACGGAGATCGACGTGTCCAACGCCGACCCCGGCCAGTACATCCTCCGCGCCAGCATCACTGACCGCGTGACGGGCCAAACCGCCACCACCGAGCGCCCGCTCCTGCTTACGGAGCCCGCCGAGCGTTAGTCGTTCATGGGAATCTTGAGTTCAGTGGGCAGGTCGAGCGCAGTCATGATCTCGCCGAAGGCCGCCTTCACCGACGCCGTCATGGGAGGCTCAGCGTCCCACAATTCTCTGAGGAACACCGCCTTCTCGTAGTCCGAGCGGAGCGTTTGCACGATGTCTAGCACCGTGAGTGCGAGGGCTTCGTTCATCTCCGGCGCGGTCTCTACTAACCTGAGCGCAAGGCTGGCGCGCTCGTAGTCTGAGCCGAGGCTGGCTACCGCGTCCACAATGTGAGTCTTGGAACTGGGAATGCCACCTGTCGCCATCAGCGGGAGGTAGACGTTCAGCACACGGCCTTTCTCATACTCCGATTCCATCGCCGTGATGGCTTCCACGACGGCGGATGCTTCTGGCCGAAACCCCTTGCGTGTGGCCATGTCCATCAGCAGATCGGCACGCGGGCTGTCTTCTGCTATCGTAGCCACGGCCTGCATGTACGCCGCTGCACCTCCCACGGCCTGCGCCTCTTCGGGGGAGAGCAGCTTGAGGAAGCGTACCTTCAGGAAGTCGGAGCTGACCTGCTTAACCATGTGCGGTATGACCCGCTCCAGCCCGCGGACGCGTGGCTGCTGCATCAGGCTGGTGTAGTACGCCATCTGCGTCTCGTCGTACGCCAGCCGGTCAATCTCGCGGAGTACAGCCGCTGTGCCCCCCTGCGCGTAGAGTACGGGCGTGCGGTACTCGGCAAACTGCGGGACACGAGGAATGGCCTCAGCAAGCAGCCGCTGCGCGAGGTTGGCGTCGGCGGTAGCGCCGTCATAGGCGCCGTACTGCATGCTGATCGACCCATCGGGGGCCGGGCTGTAGGCCACCCACTGATGCTGCGCGCCCTGCCGCTCTTCGAGGCGCAGCATGCCTCCTTCGCCCAGCGCCGTCACGCGGTCATCGGCGTCGAACTGTAGCTCACCGCGAAACTGCGCCCGCACGGCCCGCTCCCCATTCGTCCAGACATACGAGGTGTGACCATTCGACTTGAAGGTGGCCCTCATCTTCTGCTGGGACTCTTGCGCCTGCTGTAGCTGTGCTAAATGACGTTGATGCCGCATCAGAATGTCACGCATCTGGTTGGCTTGCGCTCTCGCCTGCGCGGCCGCCTCTGCATACGCTGCTGTGGCGGCACGGTCAGCGTCTGTCTGTGCGCTGTTGACCGCATCCACACGCGCCTGGAGCGTCTGGTGGAGCGCCATCAGCGAATCAGTATACGCTTGCTGCTGAGCCACTTTTGCAGTCAACTCCTGCCGCCGCTGGATGACCATAGAACGGTCTGGATCTGTCAGCCGAGCCTGTGCGTCTTGCAAGTCGGCCTGCGAGGCGAACAGGGAAACGGCGCGTTCCAAAATCCCATCCAGCCATTGCTCCGCGGCATCGTCGAATGGGCGTGCGGCATTGTTGATGCGGTAGTCGTACATGATTTGCCCGTCAGGGCGAGAGATGCGCACCTGGCGTTGCCCCCGATCGGTTGACTCGGTAACATCGAGGTAGCCCGATGTCGTCGTCAGTTCCACGTGGGGCTTGTCGTCGTGCAGCGTCACCTCGGCGCCCTGCACACGTATCCGCGTCTCCCCTTCGAAGAACGTCAGCCGGAGCTCAGGCTGCTCTTGTGACGCTGCCGTCGACGCGGCGCGCTGGGCGCGTTGCATCGCGATCAAGTCGGAGGCGCGAGGCAAGCCAACCCATGGTGTACTGAACAGCGCCTTTTCTAGCCTCCGTGCTGCCCCATCCGCCAAGTCTAAGTCCACTGAATCAGCATTGCCCCTCGCACCCAGCGGGTGCTGCGCGGCATGATACGGGTGAAGGAGCTCACTGAGCTCGTCATATTGAACCTTGACCAATGCCGCACGCCGATCTGCACGACTCCCCGGCACCTCAGACTCGGCGAGCAAGGCCTCCTGTTGCGCTTGAAGGATGTAAGCCTGCGCGGAGGCTTGCGCAAGCCCTACGGTAGCCCATGCCCACGTGGAATCCCGCCGCGTCAGCTCGCCGCCATGGCGTTCCTGCCTGACGGCCAACAGGTTCGGCAGTAAGGCCTCCCAGACGCTCTGCAGTTCTCGTCTTGCTTGCTCATCGCGATCCAGAGCAGCCTGCTTCGCGCCCTGAATGCTTGTCCCATTGGGCTGCATGGCCAAGAACGCCGCTGTGTTGCCCAAAGCAAGCCAGTGTACATCGTCGCGTGCCGCTAGCACGGTTTGCTGCGCCTGCGAGAGTTTGGGATGCTTTGTCTGAACGGCTGTCGCACGCACCACTTGGTCGATGATGCCCGCCAGCCAGTGCTGTGCTTCATAATCTAGATCAGCATCGCGCCAATCTTTTTGATAGATGTAGTCAGCGTTGCCATCGTCACCCATCACGACACGCAGGTACCGCGCTTCGCCTTCAAACTCGTCGAGGACCCGAAGGTAGCTGTCGGCATCGCGGAGGCTGATCTGTGGCGCTTCGTTGTTGAAGAGGACGCCCTCTCCACGCACCGATGTGCGGGCGCCGATGTTGGCAAAGGTCAGGGTGAAGGCTTGCCCTGGCTGTGGAGGCAACGCGCCCAGCGGATCGCCGGGCTTCCATCCGGGCGGCGGAGGCGGTGGCAGATCCTCAGCCCCTTGCAGCGCCGGAGGCGGCGGTGGGGGCAGCAAGCTGCTCAGGTTCCGATCAAGCTCCTGAAGGACGTCCGTCAGCCAGTCGCGAGCCGTTTCACCGAACAGCTGCCGGTTGCCGTTGATCAGGTACGTCTCGTTGCGGACGCCGCCGGGATCGCTGATGTAGATGGTGCGCTCACGTCCCTCATGGGTCTCCCGCACTTCGAGGTAGCCATCGGGGCGAACGCTGCTGATGCTATCGTACCCTTCCGTGAACTGGACGCCTTTGGCATGCACAGTCGTCGTCGCTCCACCCTGCTCCCAACTCACGCGAAACGTACGGTACTGGTCGGCATCCGCTTCGTTGATCGTGAAGGTGGCAAGGGTCACTGGTGCTTCTTGATCCGTGCCCACGCGTTCGCCCATGGGCTGCTTGAGCGCGATGCCTGGCACCGCGACTGCGATCGCCAAGATCAGGCCCACGACCAACCCGGTACGCAGGCCTACTGGCAGGTCGCGGATGGCGTCGGCAGGGTCGGCCAGGAGGCGCTTGACGCGGGTGGTGAGCGGCGACCTGCTGGCGGCCATGCTGGTCGTCCAGGCTGGCATAGGCTCGTGTACCCACGTGGCGACGGTCACCAGCGACTGGGCGAGCGCTTTGCGGCTGCCCGTATGCTGGGCGGCCCATGCGTCGCACAGCCCCTCGGCGGCCTCAGACTGGTGGATGCGCGCTACGCGCAGCAACGGCTGGAAGAAGAACAGGGATTCTAGCCAGCGGAGACCGCGCAGCCACTGCGGGTCGCGGCGGAGGTGGTGCGCCCACTCGTGCGCCAGGACGCTGTGCTGCTGAGCGGGTGTCAGTTCGGTCAAGACGCGCTCAGGGATACACACTTCGCCTGCGCCAAACGCCACAGGCGAAGCGAGGTCACGCGCTGTGGTCAAGCGTGCGCGGCGTTGCAGGCGCTCCGAGGCACCGCTGGTCGCCACCACGCGCTGCCACAGCGCCAGCACCTGCTCCTCGGTGACGTCCCGCCGCAGGCCGAGTGACCGCATAAACCGGCGGCGTTGCATGGCGCGCCACCCCAAGAGCAGGAGCCCGATGCTTAGCCAAAAGGCAATCAGTAGCGGCTGCCACACGCCGCGGAGCCCGTCCACGAGGCCGCTGTACCAGGGCGTCGATGGTACTTCAGGTATTGCCAACGAGGGTGCCGACAACGCAGGAACCGCTTGATCGACAGGCTCAAGAGGCGGGAGTGGCGCTACGTCGACGACCTCAGGGAGCGCCGTCATATCGAGCGCTACGGGCGGTGCCGGAGGCGCATCCGCCAGAACCGACACCTGCGGCGCAGGCACTTCCGCCCCGGGTAGCTCCCAGGTAGCCAGTCCGGGGCCAGACCCGCCGAACACATGCAGGCTTGTCGTGAGTAAGCCGCCCAGGATAGCTGTTTTCCACAAGGCGTCCTGCGTGCGATCCCCTTGCAGACGCGGGGCCTGGGACAGCATCCAGGCCGTCCCTAAAAACGCGGTGCTGTGCAGGGTAAACGTGATGAGCCACGCCACGGTGATCAGCAGCAGGCCTTCAAAGAGGGTAGGCAGCATCATGCGTGACCTCCATCGGCATCGGTGTCGTCGGAGTCGGCATTGTTTAGCAGCCGACGCAGGAGGGCGAGTTCATCGGGGGTGATGTCGCCCTCGTTTACCAGGTGACTCACGAGCGCCGTTCGGTTGCCCCGGAAGAGCGTGTCGATCAGGTCGCCCACCATGGAGCGGCGCACCTCACGCTCGGTAACCAGCGGGAAGTAGATGTACTGCCGCCCGTCGCGGCGGAAGTCGAGGATGCCCTGCTTGGCCAGGCGCGAGATGACGGTGGCCACCGTGGTAGGCGCCAAGTCACGCTGGGCACGGAGCGCGTGGTGGACCTCGCTCGACGTCGCTTCGCCTCGCGTCCAGAAGACACGCATGACGGCCATCTGCAAGGCACTGAGGGGTTTGGGGTCTGGCATGGGTATCACCTATCAAACTACAACCGTAGTCAATTATACTACACCTGTAGTTTACAAGTCAAGGCGTTGACAAGAAAAAAATCTGCCGTTGGTGGCTATGCCACGCTCCAGAACTCAATCACGTGCCCGTCGGGGTCGGTGTAGAACACCTGCCAGATGCCATCGGGGCGTTGCTTGGGGCCGCGCAGCGGGGCGAGCCCGCGAAGCTGCAGTGCGGCCACGACCTCGGTGACGGCGTCTACGCGCAGCGCGTAATGGTTGCCACGCGACTGGCCCTGTGCGGGCGCCGTCCGCCCGCCGATGAGGTGCAGCTCCTGCTGTTTCCCGAGCCGAAACCACGCGCCGGGGAAGTCGAAAGCGGGGCGCGGGATAGCAGCGAATCCTAGCACCTCACCGTAGAAACGAATGCTTTCCTCAACATCGGCCACATGGAGAGCGACGTGATCGAGGTCATGTACAACGAATGGGGGCATACTGTGATCAGAACTGGATGCGAGAGCAGCAGGCAGGGTACTTCACCTTGTCCACAAAGGAAATGCGTGCAGAACCACGATGGCGAATGAAACCACAAAGTTATCAATTTGTTAATCTTTTGGTAACATAAGAGAAAAGCGTGGAGGAACGGGCTATGGAGGTGCGGCTATGCAAACTGCCCATGCTGGTGACGCTTCTTATGAGCACAGGTATTCTACTCGCGGGCTGTACCAGTTCGCATCATACCGCTGCGCTCGACCACCTGCTGGGGCCCGTCGCGTGGGATGCCTCGCGGCTTGCCCCGCCGCCGCCCATCATACCTGCCGTACTTGAGCAGGCCCTCCATGAGGCTGTCAACACCGTGCGCCAGGAACAGGGCTACCCACCGCTTCAGTGGACCCCGGCGCTACGAGACGTTGCTGCCGAGCACAGTTACCACATGGCGGAGGCGCCGTTCTTCGGGCACACGAACCCGCAGGGAGAAAACCCCTCGGATCGCGCTGCCCGGCATGGCTTGACGCCGACACGGCCGCTGGGGCCATACGTGCTCGAAGGCATCGGCGAAAACCTTTACCTCACCCATCGCTATCGCGAGGTGCGCCTGTTCCCTGGCGACCAACCGCATGAGGCCGACTGGAAGACGGTGGGTGCAATTGCGGACGAAACCATCCGGGCCTGGCTGGGCAGCGCAACGCATCGGGCCAACCTGCTCAGTCCCCACTACCGCGGCCATGCGATCGGCGTGGTCATCGGCCAGAACCACACCGTTTACATCACACAGAACTTCTCCCCGTGCGATGTGACCACCGTTGCTGAAGCGCGATAAACGTCGACGAACGGCGTAACCTTTGCCGCAGGGGCTTCGTTCGGGGTGGGCATTATCTCCCATCGAACCATCCGGCTACTGTCCTATGCGTGCGCTCGCAACCCGATTTTCCGCTTTGCTCTTACTGGGCTTTGCCCTTGTGCCTTTCGTGCAGGCCCAGAGCGACTTAGAACAGGGCATGGCCTATGTGCAGCAGGATGCGTACGATGAGGCTATCCCGCTCCTGGAGCGCGCCGTCAAGGCTGAGCCAGACAATGCGGATGCGCACTATTGGCTGGGGGCCGCGTACGGCATCAAAGCACAAAACTCGGGGATGCTGCGGCAAGCCCGGCTGGCACCCAAGATCCGCAAGCAATTCGAGCGGGCCGTCGACCTGGACCCGAGGCACCTGGAGGCCCGCGAAGGGTTGATGGAATACTACCTGCAAGCCCCCAGTATCGCGGGCGGCGACAAAAACAAGGCGCTCGAACAAGCCCAAGCCATTGCGGGCATCAACCAAGAGCGGGGCTTCTTTGCGCTCATCCGCGCCCACTCCGCCCGCGAGGAGTGGGATCAAGTGGAAGGCGTCTACCAACAGGGCATCGCTGAGACGGGCAATGTCAACCTTCAGGTGGAGCTCGGCTACTTCTACCAGCGGCGCGAGCGGTTCGCCGATGCGATGACCACCTTCGAGGCCATACTGGAGGCACAGCCCGCCAACCTGACGGCCCTCTACCAGGTAGGCCGTACCGCCGCCCTCTCGGGCGACTTTCTAGAGCGCGGAGCGGAAGCCTTGGAGGCCTACGTACAGCAAGAGACAGGCCCTCGCCAGCCGGGCCATGACTCGGCGTATCATCGCCTGGGCATGGTCTACGCGCATCAGGGCCGCACGGACGACGCGCGCGCTGCGTACGAGCAGGCGCTAGCCATCAACCCAGACAATGAAGCCGCCCAGGAGGCGATGCGGAAGCTGAAGTAAGCGGGCAATAGCAACCCCGGTGGACCGCGCGTGTCTGAATCAGGCATCCCTCTATCCCCCTGCACCTTCGGCATGCGCGCCCTGTGTCTCATCCTGATTGCGCTTCTTTCGGGCTGCCGAAGCAGTGCGCCTACCCCTCCAGACCTGGCCACAGCCGACGGCGGGCAGCGTGCGTTGGAAAGGGCCATCCACGAGGAGGTCAACCGTGTGCGCCAGTCGCATGGCCTGCCGCCCTACCGATGGTCGGGTGCGCTGAACCGCTTGGCACAGCTTCACAGTGCCGACATGGCACGGCGCGACTACTTCGATCATGTCACGCCGGAGGGCCATACGGTGCAACACCGAGCCGATCGGCTGGGCTTGGCAACGCATCGTTCGGCGGGCGTCTCGCAAGCGTATGGCCTTGGCGAAAACCTCTTCTACGCGCATCGCTACCACCGCATCCGCACCGTGACCGACGAAAACGGCACGCGGCGTAGCACCGACTGGAAAACGCTGGCGGAGATGGCCAGGGAGAGCGTGGACGGGTGGATGACGAGCCCCGGACACCGTAGCAATCTGCTCCATCGCGGCTTCCGCGAGCACGGCATCGGCGCCGCGTTTGACGGGCAGCAGCGCGTCTTCATCACGCAAAACCTGACGACCGACCCTGTAGCGCCCAGGCGAGACCGGTGAGCACTACCCGTAACCACGGTGCAGTCGTCTGTGCTCAGCGCCAGAAGCTCGCGTAGCGCTGCGTCTGCAGCCGCTCCCACATGAGGCATAGGCGCGCTGTGGTCCGGGGAAAGTGCGTTCCCGAAAAGGCGACGGGCCGCTGCTGCTGCACCCAGGCTGTAGTCAGATGATCTGCCGTGCGCACCTCCGCCGAGGGCACACCGTTGGCGGCCCACGCCAGCAGAGCCGCTAGTGCGTCGTGGAACGCGGCATCTGTGGCAGCACCATGGAGGCGTGGCAGCAACTTCATCAGCAGCGCGAGGTCGAGCGGATCGACGGCCGCCGTGCGGAACGCGTCGGGCGTGTCGTGGGCATGGAGCACGAAGAGGCACACCTCGTCGCGGGTGCGGAAGGCGATGTCGAAACGCGCTGGCCGCAGGATGGCATTGGCAGCGGAGAGGGCGCCGAGGGCGCGCTGGACGGCGGCATGCTCGTCCTCAGCGAGATCTGTGAGGTCGGCGAGGCGGAGGCCACGCGGCTGCCACGCAGCGCTGGGCCACGGCGTAGGCGCTACAGGCGCAGTTGACGCAGGCCAGTGGCTGAGGTCGGGCGCTTCCAGCTCCAGCGCAAACGCACGGTCCAGCACCTTGCGGCTCAACCGCTGCCCGTCCTCATCGATGTTGACCGTCCCGACGAGCGCCAGGTTGCTCGGCATCCCGACGTCGGACCACTCGCCCACACGCGTAGGATCGGGCGGTAGCAGCGCGGGCGTAGTCCACCCTGCCCCGTCGGGGCGGCGCTGCTCCATACGGCTGAGAACCTCAGCCAAGTAATCGCCTACCTTGGCTACGTTCATCTCGTCCAGCACCACCACCTGATGCTGTTCGGGATGCTTGCGTGCCTGAGCGGCAGCACGCAGCACCGCGCCCGGATGGAATCGGTTCTGCAAGTCGGCGTAGCCGATGACGTCGCCGCTGTCCATCCATCGGGGCTGCACCGGCACCACCTCGGCGGTTCCCCCCGTGAGTTGGGCCACCAACTGCGGCAGCTTCGACTTGCCGATGCCCGTCACACCCGCCAGGATGACGAACGGCTTCGTCCGCAGCGCCGTCACGTAGGTCGCCACCTGCCACGGCTCGTACCAGTAGCCTTCGGCCAGCAGGGCAGCGTGCAGCGCGTCGAGAGCGGTGGCCCGATCGAACGGCGCATCGGCGCGGTAGCCCAGCGGTGGTTCTTCAACTTGCACCGGGGGAGCGCTCGCGGTTTGCTCGCGGGTCGCTTGGAACGCGTCGTAGGCGGCCAGCAGCTCGTCCAGGTCCACCGCCTCACGGGTGCGCACAAGGAACTCCAGCACCTTGGCGTCCACGCTGGGCAGCGGATACAGTACCCGCTGTACCACGCCTCGGAAGCTGCCTTGCGTCTGCGCCGCGTCTAGCTTGCTGGCAAACGCCTCATACGGCACCCACGTCTCCTCGGAGAGCGTCACCACGGGACGCACACGGACCCGATGCGGATGGGTCAGCCCCGGCCCCAGCGGCGTGTGGTCTTCGAACGGTAGGCTCGTCACCTCGAACAGCCCCGCCAGCACTTTCTTGCCCGAGAGGTAAGCGAACACAACGTCGCCAGGGCGCACCTCGGCGAGCGCGGCACGCCCCACCTGACGCAGGGCGAACGTCTCGGTGCGCACGAGCGCTGGGTAGTGCTTGGGCGACACGGCCCAGATCCAGCTCTGCATTGGCGCTACGGCGTTTGTGCCGCCGCCGCTTGGCGACGCCGCTCGCGCATGGTGCGGTAGAAGGCCTGCGCGGCGCGGTTGTGCTCCCTCAGAGTCCGGGAGAACGTGTGCCCGCCATCGCCAGTAGCCACGAAGAAGTAGTAGCCGTGGTCCTCCGCGTTCAGCACCCCGTCGATAGAAGAGGGCGAGGGGTTTGTGACGGGGCCGGGCGGCAGGCCACGGCGCAGGTAGGTGTTGTACGGGTGCTCGATGCGGTAGTCGCGGAAGAAGAGCCGCCGCTTAGCGCCCTCGCGCTGGAGGACGGCGTACTGCACGGTGGGGTCGGCGTCGAGCTTCCAGCCGTCGCGCAGGCGGTTGAGGTAGACGCCTGCCACGCGCGGCTTCTCATTGCGCAGGCTGGTCTCCCACTCTACGATGCTGGCTACGCTCAGCACCTCGTCTACGGTGAGGCCCACGCGCTCCGCCTTGGCGCGGCGCTCGGCGTTGAAGTAGTCGTCGGTGGCGCGCTTGATCTTCGAGATGACCGAGCGCTCGTCGGTGAGCCAGTACATGAAGTACGTCTCGGGCATCATGTAGCCGAAGAGATGCGTCGTGTCGGTGCCCAGTTCGGCGGCGAAGGCAGGGTCGTTGAGCGCAGCGAGAAACGCCTCGGGCGTGAACGTCATCTGCTTGGCGAGGACGCGGGCGACGACATCAGGGCGCGTGCCCGGGGGCACGGTGAGACGGATGGGGTCCTGCAAGCCCTTGCGCAGGCGGTCGAGGAACGTGTAGTTCGACGTCCCCGCCTCGAACACGTAATGCCCGGCCTTCATCTGGTCGGCCCATCCGGTGGCGTGGGCAATCAGTTCAAAGGTACGCGGACGCTTGAGTAAGCCTTGCCGCCCCAGCGTATCGACCACGGCTGCAAACGAGGCGCCGCGCGGAACCTTGATGCTGCGCTCGCCCTCAAAGTCGGGCGTGTTGGGTGTGTAGAGCATCCAATAGCCGCCGCCAGCCGCCGCACCGCCCAAAATAACCAGCACCAGCCCCAAACCGATCAGCTTTTTTGCCATATGTGTGTTTTCTGTATGCCTTAAAGTTTGTATCGTACGCTGTTGCTGGAAGGCCATGCAACCCACGTGTGCGCCACTGTGTTCGACAAGTGCCAGACGTACGTTTTCCAGCTGCCCGTGCGCCACGCGTCACCTTCTCATACCATGAGCGAACCGCCTCGACCAGAGCTGAGCCGCCGATCGGCGGGCCGTTGGGCATTGCGCCATCTGTCGATGCTTGCGTTGCTGCTGGGTGCCAACGCTGTGCTGTCGCTGCTGTTTTTCCTGGGGCTCATCTACGTGCTTGGCGCGGCACGGTCTGTAGCGAGCGACTATGCCATGGGCGTCTTCGTGGTCTCCTGCGTGCCCGTAGCCTTCCTGTGGTCGTACTACGTCACACGCAAAACCGAAGAGGCAAGCCGGCGGGCTTGATCGGCTAGCGCACTACAACGAGCCGCTGCACCGCCGATAGCGTGGGAGTGTGCAAACGCACCATGTATATGCCCGGCGGCCGTCCTTCCACATCCCACAGGAGGCGGTGCGTACCCGCCGGGAGCACAGCATCTGCCACGTGGGCCACCTGCCGGCCCGTGATGTCCAACACGTCTAGCTGCACCGAGGTGGCCTGCGGCAACGCCACGGTGAACGTCGCCTGACCTTGTACGGGGTTGGGGTACGGCGCCCCGAGCGTCACGGCCTGTGGCAGATCATCGCCGGGCACATGCGTTGATGCGGGGCGGCGCACCGTCCACAAGCGGGTGTCGGTGAGCAGAGGCAGCAAGCCGGGATCGCGCACGAGCGGCGTCGTATCGCGCACCTCCACCGAGAGCACCGCCGATGCGCCAGGCAGGTCGGAGGCCGCCAAGTTGAGCGTGGGCGTCGTGGCACCGTCGATGGGCAGGTCGTTCAAGAACCATTGCACCTCTTGATCGGGCAGCGCGGGCAAGCTGAGCTGTACCTCGAAGACCGTAGGCAGCATCGCCTCAAGCTCTACGACGGGTGTACGCGGCCCACTCGTCTGGATGGGCGGGACGAGGTTGTACGCGGCGGCGATGGTATGCTCCGTGCATACCCTACAGAGTTCTACGCCCAATGCGCGCATCTTGCAGTTGTGCGCTGGACGAAACCATCCGAAGTCGTTGTACTCCGCGCCTTCGAACAGGCCGATCCGCTGCGTAAACTGCCCGTTGTTGGGTGTAGGAATCGGCGTCGTCGGCTCAATCCAGTGGCCCCAGCGGATTTGGGCGCGGCGGCGCTCCTGCGTCACGTTTGGCCCTTCGTTGCCGCCAAAGCCACCGGTGCCGCCGTACTCGTCGTTGAGCCGGGCGAACGAGTGGCCTACTTCGTGAATCGCGATCTCGCCAGCCTCGGGATGCGTGGAGGTGACCGCGAACGCCCCGCCCGAGCCGCCGTACTGCGGGTCGTTGACGAGCATGAGCACGATGTCGTAGTCAGGCACAAAGTCTTGCAGCAGTGTGTAGGCGCGGCTGTAGCCCTGTCCGCCGATGCAGATCAGCCGCTCGATGTTGACGCAGTCGTAGTACGTGTCGAAGTAGGTGTCGCGGTACTCGTTTCGGCTGGGATGGTCGGAGCCAGACTGCGCGGAGGCTACGCTGATGGCAAAGCCGTTGAAGAGATCGGCGTAGCGGTCGTAGGGCGGCGTGGCGAGTAGGTCATTGAGGATGTCCTTGGCCTCCTCGGGGAAATCGGCGAGCTGTGCCACGGTGTAGCCTTCCGACAGGACGACGACGTTGACGCGCTGGTTGGTAGGGCCGTTGTCAAGCAAGACCTGAAGCGACTGCGCGTGTGCATCAGCTGTGAGCAGGAGCGCGAGCAGGATGAGCAGGCGAGAAGCCATGGGACTTACCATGTGACTTACCATGTGACGGTCAGGGTGGCGAGGCGCGTGTTGGCCGAGCGCTTGCTGGCCGCCTCGGTGAGGCGATACACCTGCAGCGTTTGCTGTGCCGCGGTCACGGGCACCCGCACGACAACCTCAGCACGATCGTGGTCTACCCATCGCGTCTGGAGGGCGCCCGTGTCGTCCACGTACTCTTGGCGGGCACGCAGCGGATCCTCCATGGCCGTCGTCCACAGCGCTTGTCCGTCGGCATCCACCACATCCACCTGAAACAGGCCTGCTGGAGTCCGGCGCGGGCGTTTGAGTCGCCCCGGCGCGGCCTGGGCAGAGAGCACGCGGGCGCCTGCGGGCGTCACCTCCAACCGCACAAAGCCGATCTCGTCGGTAGCGGTGCCAGGCGCAGGGACGGTGCCACAGGCCAGCAGGGAGAGACCGAGGAGTATGAAGGAGACCGTGTGGGGCATCGGCTTACGGGAGATCGGGAGCAGGCATCGCTCAACGTACGGCAAACACTACCGATACACACTTCAGGAGCACAACAGCGAACGGTACACACATTTTCATGGCGTGTTTGCGACCTTACTGCTCGCTTCGGCATAGAACCTGCCTATCTTTCAATTCAAATTGAAACCACATCGCCGCGACCCATGCCTGGAACGCCGGTCAACACCAAAGCAGACAACGAACGGAAGCTCAATTTCTGGGAGAAGCTCTACATCCCCGAAGTGCTGAAGGGGCTGCGCTACACCTTCCGCAAGATGACGCGGGAGCCGATGTACACGTTTCAGTACCCCGAAGAGCAGTGGTACCCACCTGATAACTACCGCGGCCGCCCCGTGCTGGTGGAAGAAGAAAACCGCCCGCGCTGCGTCTCGTGCAACCTGTGCGCCAAGGCGTGCCCGCCGATGGCAATCTCGATGCAGTCGGGCGAAACCGGCGACATCAAGGAGCGCGAGCCCGCGTGGTTCGAGATCAACATGCTGCGCTGCATCTACTGCGGCTTCTGCGAAGAGGTGTGCCCCGAAGAGGCCATCGTGATGTCCAAGCAGTACGACCTGACCTTCCAGCACCGCGACGAGGCCATCTTCGGCCTCGACCGCCTGCTGATGCCCGCCGAGCAGCTCACCGACCGCCTCAACTACCTGCATCGCTACAAGAACCAGCAATTCGGGCAGCAGTGGGACTACCAGGAGGAGAACAACATCCACAGCCTGCGCAACCGCGAATTCCTCGGCTGGCTCAGCGAGAAGGGCCTCGACACGTTCCACGAGCACGAGCCTGCTGAAGCCGAGGTGGCGGCCTGAGTTCAGCGTGGCTGTTTTGACTTTCCGCGAGGCGACCCCAACCATAGGGTCGCCTTTTGCATTTGGAGGCGCTGTCTCCTAACGTTAGGATCATGCCTGCTTTGGCATACCGCGTGCTGCCCTCTTCCTCAACAGCATCACCCGATGAACACCTCCTCCTCCCACGCCCTCCTGGCTGCTGCTCTTGCCAGCCTCGCCATCCCGGTCAGCGGTATCGCCCTTTGGATCAACGCCGCCTCCGCGTACCCAACGCATGCCGAGCGGGTGGCCACGTACCTCACGCACTTCCCCGCGCCGTTGCAGAGCACGCTGCTGCTGACACTGATCCAGATCGCCTTTGCTGGGCTGGGGTTGTGGTTTGCCACGCGGGCCTTCAGCCATGCCGCCTCGCGTCCTGCCCGCTGGGTGAGCGGCGCCGTCGCGGGCGTGTCGTGCGTACTGTGCATGTGGCTCACGTTCTCGATCATGTGATCCAAACGTAGGCTGCGCGCCCTAGCGCACCTCGATGCCCACTTCGTTGCGCCGCAGGAAGGGCGGCGTCCAGGGATCGTTGTAGCGCATCAGGAACGGCTCGCCTACGGTCTCGACGCCCGCCTCGCGCAGCACTTCTAGCAGCGCTGCGGTCTTCCGCGCCACGCGGTCTTCGGGCACCCACCACGAGAAGGCCAGCGCAGCCACTTTGCGCGGAGGCACGGTGGTAAACTCGATCGGCTGACCGTCGGGCGTGGGCGCGTTCTCCTGCGTGACGCCAGCAGGCAGGATGAACGTCATCTTCTCGCCGGTGATGACGGGCGCGGTCATGGCCACGGTCTCCTGCTCCTGGTTGCGACCAAAGATGTACGAGCCGAGCACGGGAAAGGCCCCGCGATCGCTCGTGTAGGCCGTCGAGATCCACGTCTGCTCGGCGTACTGACGCACCTCTACGCCCGAGCCGAGGCGCTGCGTGACCTCGTGCGGGGGACGTTCGGTGGTGTAGATCACATAGACGCCCCATCCAATCCAGAGGGTCAGCACGCCGCCGAGGATACCGCCAAGTACTTTCATGATCGCCATGTGGTTTGGGAGTGATGGTGGTGGGCTGCACACACCGAAGAAGCGGCTGCCGTATGTCCGTTTACGGACTGCCCCACAGGGCGATTCGGCCGGAGACGAACGTTACATGGCAGCTCCTTTCTACCGCTCCGGCATCTGACCCGCGTGCTTCCTACTTTGCCGATGCCTGCTCTTCTACTGGACCTGACGTGCTACCTCATGCGTGCTTCCGCTCTGCCCTCTACCCTACTCCTCGCCATTGCGCTGGCTGCTTGCACAGCAGGGCAATCGGCGCAAGAGCCTGTCCTTGACGACAGCTACCAGTGGACGGCGGGCGACCCGATCATCCGCTCCGATGCGCTCCCCGATGCCGACTGGATCGCCATGAAGGACCCGTCGATTGTGTACTACGACGGGCGGTACCACACCTTCTTCACCGTACGAGGGTACGAGCGCAGCCACGGCCTGGCCTACCTCAGCTTCGCCGACTTCGACGAGGCCGATGCCAACGAGGCGATCATGATGCCGCACCACGATGGCTACGCGGCCGCGCCCCAGGTCTTCTACTTCAGCCCGCATGAGAAGTGGTATATGGTCGCGCAGACCCGAAACCCCGAATGGGATCCGCCCTACCAAGCCGCCTACGCCACCACCACCGACATTTCAGACCCCACCTCGTGGTCCGAGATGAAGCCGATGGAGGTCCCGCGCCCCGAGGACAACCGCTACCTCGACTTCTGGGTCATCGCCGACGATGAGAAGATGCACTTGTTCTTTACCTCCGACAACGGCAACATGTGGCGCGAGGAGACCGCGCTGGCCGACTTCCCGTATGGTTGGACTGAGCCCGTACTCGCCCAGCAAACCGACATCTTTGAGGCCAGCCACATCTACAAGGTCAACGGCACCGACCAGTTCATCAACGTCATCGAAGCCACCCTCCCCGGCGACCGACGGTACTTCAAGCTCTACGCCACCGATGCGCTCGACGGCGAGTGGGCACCCATCGCCGCCGACTCGTCGCATGCGTTCGCCGCCATGAACAACGTCGCCTTTGAGGGCGAACGGTGGACGGACTCGATCAGCCATGGCGAGTTGGTCCGGTCGGGCTACGACGAGGCGATGGAGGTAGATGGCGACGACTACACGTTCGTCTACCAGGGCGTGCCCATCGCCGTGCGGCAGGGCTTGCCGTACGGCGAGATCCCGTGGAGCATCGGCGTGCTGCGCGAGGTCGAGTGACGGCAGCGCTGCCTGATCCCATCTGACCTGGTAAATCGATGGGCAAGGTCTGTTGACCACGGTCGCCTCGG
This sequence comes from Bacteroidota bacterium, assembly GCA_038747545.1. Taxonomy (GTDB): domain Bacteria; phylum Bacteroidota; class Rhodothermia; order Rhodothermales; family JBCCMF01; genus JBCCMF01. The sequence goes on along the minus strand of JBCDJT010000003.1, from coordinate 68,866 downwards.
CGTCCCCTCTCCTAGGGCGGAGAGGGACAGGGTGAGGTCCGAAACAAGGGATGGCGGTAGACCTCAATCTACCTCACCCCAACCCTCTCCTAGCAAGGAGAGGGGGTCCGTTTTGCCATTTTTGCGACATCTACCCCGATGACAAGCTTGCAGCGTCATCTCTCGGGGCTGGCATCAGGCGCGCTGCTCGGGCAGGAGCGTGTACTCGGGGAAGTTACCGAAGAGCCGAGCGCCGTTGTGCGACTTGGTTACTGCCTGCACCAAGTACTCACCGCCCACGAAGCAGCCCTTCCAGGACTCGCCGATGCCGCCGAACGTCGCCTCGCGGTCGCCGCGCGACTTCATCTTGTTGATGCCCACTTTGTAGCCCCGCAGCTGACGCGCAATCTCGTTCGCCTCTTCGGCCCTGTCGCAGGCGATGGATGACACCAGCGCGCCGTTCGAGACGTTCATCTCGGTGATCAACTCATCCATGCTGTCCACGAGCACGATGCTGTCGAGCGGGCCGAAGGGCTCGTTGTGGTACAGCTTGGCGTTGCGCGGCAGGTTGAGCAGCGAGGCTGGCGGCAGGTACGCCGACGTGTCCTGGTGCGGCAGGAAGTTGGCCTCATCCAGCTCGCCCTGGTAGATCGAGACCGCGCCCTTGCCGAGCGCGTCGTTGAACATCACGTTGATGTCGCTCACACGCCGGGCGTTGATGAGCGGGCCGAAGTCGTAGTTCGGTGGCGCCGTATCGCCTTCTTCGACGAGCAGCGGGTGGCCATACTGCAAGGCTTTCAGCGCGGGCAGGTACATCTCCAGAAACTTGGGGAAGAGCGTCCGCTGCACCACGAACCGCACGTAGGCCGTGCAGCGCTGCTTGCCGTACTTGAAGCCGGACTTGATCTGCTGGCCCAGGTTGTCCCAGTCGGAGAAGTCCCAGACGCCGTAGGTGTTGATGCCCTCCATCTCCAGCATGTAGCGCTTCTTCTTGTTGAAGAGCGAGTTGGCGATCATGCGCCCGTTGCTCTTGCCGCCGACGTACGAGAGGCAGTCGATGGCGTCATGCGAGACGAGCGCTTCGCTCAGCACGCCCCCCGATCCGCTGATGAGCGACACCGGCAAGCCGTGGCGCTTGGCGAAGGCAAAGCACATCGTCAGCGACCAGAGGCCGCCGTCGGAGGGCGTCTTGGCGATGACCGCGTTGCCTGCGAGCGCTTGTACCAGCGAGGCATGCACCAGCACCGAGAGCGGGTAGTTCCACGAGGCGATGTTGGAGATCACGCCGAGCGGTCCGCGCCCGTCCATCATGGTTTCGATGTGATCCACGTACCAGCGCACACCGCTGATGCACCGCTCTACGCCGCTCAGGGCCTGCGCGTACGGCTTGCCAATCTCCCAGACGAGCACGAACGCCAGCAGCTCTTTATGCGCCTCCATGTCGTCCAGGGCCCGCGTGACCCGCACCTTCCGCTCGTCGAGATCGACGTCTTTCCACGTCTTGAACTCCTCGGCGCAATACTCTACAGCCTCCTTGCCCTCGGCGGTACGGAGCATCGGGTAGTACCCCAGCATCGTGCCGTCCACGCCGGAGGAGAACGGCTTGCGGTTGCCCTCGTTCTGCCACGCGCCGTTGATGAGGTTGAGGATGTCGCCGGCGGCGTTGAACGCCTCAGGACAGGCGGTCTTCATCTGTGCGAGGAGCGTTTCCCAGCGGGCCTTCTCGAAAATCTGCTTTGCCATATAGATTAATCCAATGCAATGTGTCGATGAGTGGGTAGGGGCCCTGACCTCGTCAGATTGTGGTGAGCGCCTGAGCTAGTGGGGCTGTGCAGTGCGAGAGGTGGAGTGGGGACAGCCCTGTTGGCGACGCTTGGCCGGAGCACGTTTCAATAGTAGCACCGGTTCAGCCCCAAACCGTTGTGCTCGCGCGTCCTTGTTTGGTAACGTTGCGCAAACGTATCAGGCTCTCCCCCTGCGCGGTACATACTCGTCACTTCTGAGGCGCGGGCGCCGCCCCCGGTCAGGTCTAGCCGATGGCATTGGTGAAGCGCTCAACCTCGCGCGGCGTCTTCAGCACGACCACCTGCTTGGTATCCCGTACGGCGGCGAGCTTCTTGAGAATGCGTGGCGTGCGCGTGTTGGGATACATGAGGATGTAATGGGCAAAGACCCAATTCATCTGCTCCGGGCAGCCCGGCGCCATGTCGGGGCGGGTGCGGTTGCGGTAACGGATGCGGCGGGCGAGCACGCGCCAGAGGCACCGCCAGCGCGAGAACGCGAGGAAGATGATCGTGTCGGCTCTGGCCATGCGGGCGTCCATGGTGCCGCCATAGTTGCCATCCATCACCCACGCCTCGCCCTGGATCAGCGTGTCGACCTTGGCGGCCCACGCATCCGGCGGCGTCTCCACCCAGCCGGGGTTCCAGTAGTGCGCATCGAGGTGGATGACGGGCAGATCTAGCTGCCTCCCCAGGCGCTTTGCCAGCGTTGATTTGCCAGAGCCACCGGAGCCGATGATGATGACGCGACGCATCGCGGAGAAGTCGGAGGCAGACATGGCAGCACACGCAAGCAGAGAGGAAGGCATGTCAATACCCGATGCCTGACGCGGACACCCAATGCGAGCCGTCTCAGCTACGCGCCGGATCTACCGCTCGGCATCTGCCCGCCTCAGATCGAGCGTTGCCTCGTAGGCGTACCCCGTGCGTTGGTTGACACGGCGTGCCCGGGGCTCTACACGCAGTACGAGCTGCCACGCCACACGCTCAGCATCGGTCTTCGTCCACTGGCTCGCGCCTGACTCAGGCTGCTCGGCAACTTGCTCGGTCCAGCCCTGCTCGCGCAGCTGCGTAGACAAGGACATGCGCAAGGCCTCCTCAGGCAGCATGGTAAACAGGTTTGAGTTGACACTGAAGTCGGGGTCCGAGCCACCCAGTGTGAAGCTGTACCCGCCACTCTCCACCGTGCGTCGCCCACCATGCTCCACGGGATCAGAAACAACGAGGTAGGGCACCGGCATCTGCTCACCTATGGCTGCCCAATTATCCTCCTTCTGGACGATGCGCGTGTACCTCGTCTCGCGCACGCCCTGATCAGGGCTGCACGGCCACCACCTGAACGGCCCCGGGGATTTTGCATAATCGACGATGAGGTTGACGTGCGGGTCATTAGACACGATGCGGAAGTCCATGGTGGCGTTGGCGGCGGTGCAAAATACCGCTGGCCAATCCCGCACTATACGCCGACTCACAAAGCCTTCGCCCTTGTCCATCTCCTCGCCTTCGATGGCCCTGGGTAGGTAGCGGCCGCCTGTGGCCAGAACCTCGGCCTGTAACGCTGCCACGATGGCCTCCACGCTATCTGGCGCGGCGCGGAGGTACACGGTGACCTGCTTATCGAACTCCTGCTGGCGCGTGAAGACCACGCGGGCGTCATCTGGCAGGAAGAGGCGATCGCGCACGGCGTCGGGGACGGCGCCCACGGTGTGGGAAACAGCCACACGTTGCCCATCGCCGCGCGAGATCTGATCGTTCAGTTTGAAGACGGCCAACATCTCGTCTGGGGTGACATCCGCCTGCGCATGGATATCGGCGGCGGCATAGGCCAGGACGAGGCCGATGAGCGCCATGCACAGTGATCGTCTCCGTCTCGCGTAGCTCGTGCTCATGGCTGTTCCTCCCCGGCTTGCGTCCCTGCGATGGTCAGGGTAGCGCGGTATTCGATCAAGTCATCCTCCAGACGCCCCACACGCTCCACCATGAGGTCGGCATGCCACCGTGAGCCTTCGGCATCCATATACGACCACTTCGATGTGGCGTGCTCACGAAGCCCCGTTGACCCGCCCTGCACTCGCGCCCATCCCTGCTCTTCCACCTGAGCCACAAATTGGCCGTGCAGCGTTGCGGCCTCCATAGGCGAATCCGCATAGGCCAGCGGCTCGGAGGTCCACCAATAGTTCGATTCTCCACCGGTACCCGTTGACGTCCACGTACCCGCCGACTGGCCTATGAGCGAGTCTGGGATGACCAGCCTGAGGTCAGGCATCCGGTCCCGGTCTCGTTGATTCCGCATCATGGACTTGATAATAGCCTCGCTGGCGCCCTCCTGCTCAAGCTGGGCACGCGTGGGAAGCAGCGACATGCGTGGGCGGGGGCGGCAGAGGTACTGCGGATCGCCCAGAGCGACGTACCCTGTTAGGTTGGCCTCGGGCATCTCAGGTGTAGCGTGGAAGACCACAGGCTCGCGGTTGAGGCTGCAATACGTCTCAGGCTGCGTGTGCGTCCGTCCCGTCACAAATCCAGAATCCCTGTCGGGCTCGGCGTACTGGCGTTCAGGCTTAAACGCGCCGCCTGCGGCAACCAGAGCGGCGTAGGCCTGCGCAGCCGCAGCCTCTGGGTCGCCCGCCACGCGCATGTGGACGGTCATGTGGGCGCCGCGGGCGCCCTGGCGCACGGCGGTCAAGATGATGTTGGCGGCCTCGGGTATCACCAAGCGGCCCGCCAAGCTATCCGGCACCCCGCCCAGGTGATAGCTCATCTGATAGTCGTAGTGGCTGTAAAGGCGCTCCTTGTGCAGGCGCAGCACGGAGACCAGTTCCTCCGCGGTAACGGGCGGAGTCTGTGCGGCGCAGGGCATCCGCAACATCGCGGTAAGCAGCAACAGAATGAGCGGGTAGCGCATCCGGGTGGGGATGTATTCATCAGCGAGTTGGGGCAAGGTACACAAGCATCCTAACCCATCGCAATGAGTGCCCTCCGTTTCTGCATTCCTAATTCTCCATTCCGCGTTCTCGAAAATCTGTATTTTCGCGTCTTTTCTGACGCATCTGACTTACCGGCTCCATGGCGCGCTTTACCGAACTCAAACGCTTCGACTTCCCCGCGCTCGAACAAGACGTGCTCGACTGGTGGCAGCGCCATCAGGTGTTTGAGCAGAGCATCAGCAGGCGGGAAGACGCGCCGACGTTTACGTTTTACGAAGGCCCGCCCACGGCCAACGGGCGCCCCGGCATCCACCACGTGATGGCGCGCACCATCAAGGACGCGTTCTGCCGCTACAAGACGATGAAAGGCTTCCGCGTGGAGCGCAAGGCCGGTTGGGACACGCACGGGCTGCCCGTCGAGATCGAGGTGGAGAAGGCGCTGGGGCTGGAGGGCCGCCATCAGGTCGATGCGTTCGGCATCGACAAGTACAACGCCGCCTGCCGCGAGAGCGTGCTCAAGTACACCGACCTGTGGAACGAGCTGACGACGCGGATGGGCTACTGGGTGGACCTCGACAACCCGTACGTCACGTTCGAGAACGAGTACATCGAGACGGTCTGGTGGCTCCTCAAGCAGATCTACGACAAGGGGCTGCTCTACCAAGGCTACAAGATCCAGTGGTACAGCCCCGGCTCAGGCACGGTGCTGTCGTCGCATGAGGTCAGCCTGGGCTACAAAGAGGTGCAGGACCCGAGCGTCTACATCCGCTTCGCCGTGGAAGACGAGCCCGACACGTACTTCCTGGCCTGGACGACGACGCCGTGGACGCTCATCTCCAACACCGCCCTCGCCGTCGGGCCGAAGGTCGGTTACGTGAAGGTGCGCGGCACGTTTGAGGGCAGCGCCACCGACGGGCCGGAGACGATCTACCTCGCCAAGTCGCTCATCGGCAAGCTCGGCCAGGAGGTCGAGATCATCGACGAGATGAAGGGCGCCGACCTGCTCGGCAAAACCTACACGCCGCTCTTCAGCTACTTCACCGACGAGGTGGACAAGGGCGAGGCGTGGCGCGTGGTACCCGCCGACTTTGTCTCGACAGAGGACGGCACGGGCATCGTCCACATGGCGCCCTGCTTTGGCGCCGAGGACTACGCCGTGGGCCAAGCGGAGGGGCTGCCGCTGTTCAACCCGGTCGCCCCCGACGGCACGTTCACGGACAAGGCGGAGCTGGTCAGCGGCATGTGGTTCAAGGAGGCCGACAAAGTCATCAACCGCAACCTCCGCGAGCGCGGGCTGCTGTTCAAGCACCAGACGTACCTGCACAACTACCCGCACGACTGGCGCAAAGGTACGCCGCTGATGAGCTACCCGGTGGAGAGCTGGTTCATCCGCACGACGGCCGTCAAAGACCGGCTGCTGGAGCTCAACAGCCAGATCAACTGGCAGCCCAGCAACATCGGGACGGGGCGTTTTGGCGAGTGGCTGAAGAACAACGTGGATTGGGCGCTGAGCCGCCGCCGCTACTGGGGCACGCCGCTGCCCATCTGGGTGAGCGACGCCAACCCCGAGTACGTGGAGGTCATCGGCTCCATCGCCGAGCTGCGCGACAAGGCGGGCGATCAGTTCCCCGCCGACGACGCCGACCTCGACTTGCACCGCCCATTCGTCGATACGCTGACGTGGCCCGCGCCGCCGGAGATCGGCGGGACGATGCGGCGCGTGGAGGACCTGATCGACGTGTGGTTCGACAGCGGCGCCATGCCGTTTGCGCAGTGGCACTACCCGTTCGAGAACAAGGAGCAGTTCGAACGCAACTTCCCGGGCGACTTCATCGCCGAGGGCGTGGACCAGACGCGCGGCTGGTTCTACACGCTGCACGCCATCGCCACGCTGGTGATGGACAACTACGCGTACAAGAACGTGGTCGTCAACGGGCTCGTGCTCGACGAGAAGGGCGACAAGATGTCCAAGTCGAAGGGCAACGCCGTCGATCCGTTCACGACCATCGCCAAGTACGGCGCCGACGTGGTGCGCTGGTACATGATGAGCAACACGCCGCCGTGGGAGAACATCAAGTTCGCCGAGCGTGGCCTGACCGACACGCTGCGCAAGTTCTTCTCGACGCTCAGCAACGTCTACAGCTTCTTCGCCACCTACGCCAACATCGACGGCTTCACCTACGCCGAGGACGCGCTGCCGCTGGCCGAGCGCTCGGAGTTGGACCGCTGGATCCTGAGCCGCCTCGGCACCACCATCGCCGAGACCGACGCGGCGCTGGCCGACTACAACCCGACGAAAGCCGCCCGCGCTGTGGAAGGCTTCGTGGAGGAGCTATCCAACTGGTACATCCGCCGCAGCCGTCGCCGCTTCTGGGCTGCTGGGCGTATGGGTGATGACGCGGATACGACCGACAAGCTCGCCGCCTACCAGACCGTCCATGAGTGCCTGGACGCTGTGGCAAGGCTGATGGCGCCGATTGCGCCGTTCTTCAGCGAGTGGCTGTACCAGCGCCTCGGCGAAGCCACGGGCCGCACCGACGCCCTCTCGGTCCACCTCGCCGACTTCCCCACTGTGGATGACGCCGCGCTCGACGCCGACTTGGAGCGGCGCATGGGGCTGGCGCGGACGATCTCATCGGTCGTGCTCGGGCTCCGCAACGAGAGCAAGCAGAACGTGCGCCAGCCGCTCGGTCGCATCATGGTCGTCACCGACCAGAACGTGAGTGCCGACGATGTGCGCTTGGTGGAAGGCATCATCCTGAGCGAGGTCAACGTCAAGGGCATCGAGTTCGTGGAGGGCAGCAGCAGCGTGGTCCAGCGCTCCGCCAAGCCCAACTTCAAACGCCTCGGCAAGCGCCTCGGGCGGCTAATGAAGGGCGTCAACCAGCAAGTGCGCGGCCTCAACTCCGACGAGATCGACCGCTACCTCGACGTGGGCATGCTCATCCTCGACGTGGACGGCGAGCAGGTCGTGCTCGAAGGGGACGACTTGGAGATCGTCAGCGAAGGCATCGATGGCTGGCTGGTAGGCCAGGAGAACAGCGTCACCGTCGCGCTCGACACCGCCCTCACCGACGCCCTGATCGCCGAAGGCCTCGCCCGCGAGGTCGTCAACCGCATCCAGAACCTGCGCAAGTCCGCCGACTTCGACGTCACCGACCGCATCGCCGTCCAGTACGCTGCTTCTGATGCGCTTGCTCTCCCCCTTGCCGACGCCTTGGCGATCCATGCGGCCTCCGTGCAGACTGAAACGTTGGCAGACGCCTTGGAAGCTGCTGCCGCGCCCGAAGGCGAAGCCGTCGAGACGTTCAAGTTTGGAAAAGAGCACATCTTTAGCAAAGAGCACATCACGCTAGGCCTGCGCCGAACCGGTTGAGGCAGAGACACTGCCGAGCGATGCCCTCAGCCAAGCGCCTACCCTACAGGACTGTCATCCCGAGCGGAGGTCGTAGACCAGAGTCGAGGGATCTCCCCCTTTGAGGCTGTGCAAAACGTGATCGGGGGAGATTTACCTGCGGTGTGCTTCGCGCTCTCGGCTGCGCTCGGGATGACAAGCTTGAGCACAAAGCCAACGCCTAAACCTGACGCCGTTCAGCATTCTCCCTCGCAGACATCTGCTCCTCACATGAACCCATCCACCACCGCCCGCCTGCTCATCCGGTGCCCGGATCGCCCCGGCATCGTCGCGGCGGTATCCAGCTTCATGTACAACCACGGCGCCAACATCACGGCGCTGGATCAGCACTCCACCGATCCAGAGGGCGGCACGTTCTTTATGCGGCTGGAGTTTCAGACGCCCCACCTCGACCTGTCACGCGGTCTGCTCGAACGCGCATTCGGCGACGCGGTGGCGGAGCGCTATCAGATGGACTGGACGCTCAGCTACGCCGCCGATCGCAAGAAGATGGCGATCCTCGTCTCGAAGTACGACCACGCGCTGCTGGAGCTGCTGTGGCGTTCCTCCCGCGGCGAGCTGCCCGCCGAGGTGACGATGGTGGTCAGTAACCACCCTGATCTGCAGGCTGCCGTGGAGGGATTCGGGATCCCGTACCACCACATCCCCGTCACGCGCGAGACCAAGGCCGACGCCGAAGCCCAACTCCGCGCCCTCCTCGACGGGCATGCCGATGTGATCGTGCTGGCGCGCTACATGCAGATCCTGACGGAGGACTTCGTGGCAGCCTACCCGAATCGCATCATCAACATCCACCACTCGTTCCTGCCGGCCTTCGTGGGTGCCGACCCGTACCGTCGGGCCCAGGAGCGCGGCGTGAAGCTCATCGGTGCCACGGCGCACTACGTGACGGCTGAGCTCGATATGGGGCCGATCATCGAGCAGGACGTGATCCGCGTCTCACACCGTCAAGACACCGCTGCGCTCAAAGCCCTCGGCGCCGACATCGAGCGTACCGTGCTGGCCCGTGCCGTTCGCTGGCACTTGGAAGACCGCGTCATCGTACACGACAACAAGACCGTGATCTTTGGGTGATGCCCTCCGGCCTGGCCTAGGAACGGTCTTCTGAACGCTAGCGTAGAAAATAGTCTACGCGCTGGCCCTGAACTTACGCGGCATCGGCGCTCATAGCCTTTATTCGAACACATCACCGTGGCCCAGCCAGAGTGCTCGGCAGCCACGCTCAGCGAGACGACGTTATGGCGGAGAAAGACGCAAAGCAGCGGGTGGAATCCCCGTTCTCAGACGACGAACTGGCCTACTTCAAGGCCCTCATCCTGAAGCGCCGCGCCTCGGGCACGGAAGACATCGACAGCATGAAGGCACAGCTCGCCGACGCGCGCGAGCAGGCTGAGAACGACACCGCTTACAGCTTCCACATGGCCGACGCCGGCACCGACGCCATGGAACGCGAGAAGCTGTACATGATGATTGCTCGCCAGCAGAAGTTCATCGGCTACCTAGACCGCGCCCTGGAGCGCATCGAAAACAAGACGTACGGCATTTGCAAGGTGACGGGTAAGCCCATCGCCAAGGAACGGCTTGAGGCGGTGCCCCACACGGAGATCTCCATCGAAGCCAAGCTGAAGCAGAAGAAGTGACCTGCGCACGTCGGCAGCATCCGTGCTAGGGGGGTGGACAACGAGCAGTTCGCCCTCTGGCCTCGTCCAGGATAGCCACTCGACGAACTAGAAGCCACGAACGAAACGTTGTTGCCCGAATGGCTCTCAGAGGCCTGCGCAGCCCTCGTTGCGCAAACTCCCTGAGCCTCGCCGCGTTCAGCGCCCTTCCCCCTTCGCCAGCCTTCTCCCACTGCTGCCCACACGCCATGCGCCTGCTCTGGATTATCTGCCTGAGCTTGATCGCTGATCAGGTCATCAAGGTGACGGTGCGCATCGGCATGTTTCCCGGGGAGTCCATCGCGGTGGCGGGTAACTGGCTGCGGATCACCTTCGCCGAGAACCCGGGGATGGCGTTTGGGCTCACGATGGGGCCGCGCTGGCTAATCCCCGTCATGGCGCTCGTTGCCACGACGTTGATTGGGGGCTACCTCTACCATGTGCGCCGAGGCTACGCACCGTACACCGCCAGCTTGGCGTTTGTCATGGGCGGGGCGCTGGGCAACCTCGTCGACCGGATCTTTTACGGCGTCTGGTTCGAGTATGGACCGCTCTTCCAAGGCCGTGTGGTCGATTACCTGCACATCAACGTGTGGCGTGGTTATGTGCCGCCCGAGGTGCCGTTTTGGGGCGGCACGTATGCGACGTTGCTGCCCATCTTCAACCTCGCCGACGTGTTTATCCTGGGTGGTGTGATAGGACTGCTCGTGTACCAAGGGCGCTACCACCAGCAGCTGGCCGCCGCCAAGCAGGACGGCGAGCCGGAGGACACGACCTCGCCCTTCGCCGCGCCTGCCATCGAGGCCGAGTGATGCGGCTGCTGCTCGTCACGCAAGACTTCCCGCCTGACACGGGCGGCACGCAGACCTACGCCATCGAGTTGGCCCATCGCTTTGCCAGCTCTTGCGCTGCTTTTGCCGTGATCGCCCCCGCCGTGGATGGCGATACCGTCTTTGACGCCACCTTGCCCTTCGAGGTCGTACGCATCAAGGCCAGCTACGACACGATGTCGGTAAAAGCCGCATCCCCACTGGTTCGTCTAGCCGAGGAGCATAAGTACGATCAGGTATTCCACGTCCAGTGGCCGACGGCCATCGCCGGGCTGTGGGCGCGGCAGCGCAGCACCATCGAGCGCGTGTTCGTAGCCGCGCACGGCCGCGAGTTGCTTCTGTCGCCACTCCCCACGCCCCCGCTGCGCTGGGGCTACGACACCGTGCGCCGTCGCGTTTTGCGCACTGCCGACGGCCTCTTCCCCGTCAGCCGCTACACCGCTGGGCTGCTGCACGACCTGGGCGTGGCCCCTGCTCGCGTGCGCGTGGCGGCGAACGGCGTAGATCCCGAGCGTTTTGCCCCCGCTGATGCGTCGGCGCTGCGGAGCCGCCTGGGGCTCAAAGGGCGTCGCATCCTCCTGTCGATGTGCCGCCTCGTCGGGCGGAAGGGCGTCGATACGATGCTGGAGGCCTTGCCCGCCATCATCCGCCAGCACCCCGACGTGGTGTACCTGATTGGCGGGACGGGGCCGACGGAGGCGACGCTGCAACAGCAGGTAGACGACGCCGGGCTCAGCGCGCATGTCCGCTTTCTGGGACGCGTGCCGGATGCGGATTTGGTCAGCTACTACAACCTGTGCGAGGTGTTTGTGATGGTCCCGCGCAGCGCACCGCCCGACGTGGAGGGCTTCGGCCTCGTCTACCTGGAGGCCGGCGCCTGCGGCAAGCCGGTCGTCGGCAGCACCGCCGGCGGCATCCCCGATGCCATCGACGACGGCGAAACCGGCCATCTCGTCCCCCCCGACCAGCCTGATACGCTTGCCGCCACACTCATCGCCCTGCTCGACTACCCGGAGCAGGCTACCGCGATGGGCGCCACGGCCCGCTGCCAAATCCTCGAACGTCGCACTTGGGACCATACGGCGGAACAGCTCTTGCGGCAGATGCGGTTACGTTAGTGGAGCCCCGGGGAAATCGCGTGCCCCACCACGTGGCCACGGGATCATTTCGCACCGCCGCACCATCCAACCCCACCGCGACACGTACTCACCTGCCGCCGCATCCCATGACCGTCTCGCTGCTGATTGTCACGCTGCTTACCCTCGTCTCGTTTGCCCAAGACGCGCCACCGCCCGCGCAAGAGGTCATGCTAGATGACTTTGAGCAAGGCGCCGAAGGCGGGCTGCCGTCGGGCTGGGTGTTCCTGCGCGACCGCGACCTGAAGCCGCTCGGCCCGGAGTTCATGCTGCCCCACCGCAAGTTCTACCTCGCCCGCGAGGACGGCAACCAGTTCGTGCGCGCCTTCACCGAGAGCGCCCCGCAGCACATCATGTACCGCACCGACCAGCCCGAGCAGTTCGCGTGGGACCTGGAACAGATGCCCGTGCTCAAGTGGTCGTGGCGTGCGCTGCAACTGCCCGAGGGTGCCCGCGAGGACAAGAAGAACGACTCCGGCGCCGCCGTCTACGTCAGCTTCGACCGTAAGGACTGGATGGGACGCCCGCACAGCTTGAAGTATGCCTACAGCTCCACCCTGCCGGTGGGTACTGTGGTCAAGACGGGCAATGTGCGCGTGCTGGTGGTGGCCAGCGGCGCGGAGCAGGGCACGGGCGAGTGGCTGCACGAGGCACGCGACGTGGAAGCCGACTACCGCCGCATCTTCGGCAAGAAGAGCGCCCCCCGTCCCGTGCTCATCACGCTCTGGAGCGACTCTGACGACACCAAGAGCATCGGCGAAGCCGACTTCGACAACCTGCGGGTCGCCTCACAGCTCGCCCCTGGCCGTTGAGCGAGTCGCCTGCGCCCCCCGAGGCGAAAGCCGCCCGCTACGCGGTGCTGCGCAAGGTCGTGCAGGGCGCCGTGCTCATCGGCATCCTGGCGTACCTCGTCTACCGCCTGTCTGACATCGGCTGGGGCGAGGTGTGGGCCAACCGCCCCACGGCACCGCTGTTCTACGGGCTGTTTGTGCTGCTCTACCTCTCCATCCCCATCGGCGAGGTGTTCATCTACGGCTACCTGTGGCCCAAGCCCAAGCTGCGCTGGCTGCCCATGTTCATCAAGAAGCGCGTCTACAACAAGGACGTGATGGGCTACAGCGGCGAGGTCTACCTGTTCATGGCGCTGCAGGACCGCGTGGCCCAGGGCAAGCGCGCCATCGCCCGCATCGTGCGCGACGTCAACGTGCTCTCCGTCGTGGCCTCCACGTTTGTGGCGCTGGTGCTGCTAGCGCTCTTCCTGACGCAAGGCCGCCTCAGCCTGTCGATGCTCGGGCTGGACCGCACGGGCCTCCTGATCGGTGCGGTCGTAGTCATCGCTGTGGGGGTCGGCGCGTGGCAGTTCCGGCGCCACCTGTTCTCGCTGACGCGGCGGCAGTCGCTAGTGTTGCTCGGCATCTTCTGCACCCGCCTCGTGCTTGCCCAAATCGTGCAGATCGCCATGTGGCGCGTGGCGTTGCCCGAGGTGGAGTTGAGCGTGTGGTTCACCTACGCCGCCGTCGGGCTGATCCTGAGCCGGATTCCGTTTCTGCCCAACCAAGACCTGATCTTCCTCGGGCTCGGCGTGGAGCTTTCCGGCCTGCTGGACGTGCCAGAGTCGGGCATCGCGGCCGTACTGCTGACCACCAGCGTCCTCGACAAGATGCTCAACGCCACGCTGTTCGGCATCTTCTCCTTCGCCGACCCGAAAACACCTGCAGAAAAGTCGGCCTAACTTGGTTTTTTGAATCCTGCCGATCCCTACCTTCGCTGTGTCTCGCCGTAGTGGTGCATACGCGACGCTCGTGTAGATGCGTTACCATACTCACCGTATTCCTTTCTCCCGCTCATGCTGCGTTTCCTAGCGTGCCTCTTCGGTCTCGCGCTGCTTCCGCTGGCCAGTCTGGCCCAGACCGCGGCTGAGGCCAACGTCGCCGCCGCCACGGCCGTGGCGGCCCAAGGGCAATCGCGTGTCGATCTGCTGGCCGTCGTGGCCACCTCGGCCAACCCCGACGGCACGGCGCCCAACTGGTTGTACCTGTACCAGACCGATGACAGCGCGCTCTCTGGCGTCTTCACCACGGATGATGTCGTAGCCATCGCCCCCCTCGACCTCACCGCCGTCGGCATCGACCCTGCGGCCTTGGTGGGGCTGGCCAGTCCAGACCCGCTTGGCACGGGCTGGCGTGACAGCGACGACGCCATCGAGCGCGTGGAGGAGCAGGGCGGCGCGGCCTTCCGCGCGGCCAACCCCGATGCCTCCATCTCAGCGGTGCTCCTGGACTTCCCTGCCGAAACCCTGATTGACTTCCCGGGCATCAGCCAGCTCGGCCCGTATTGGCTCGTCGCCTACACGTCGGCGGCATCCTCGGAGACCGAGATCTTCATCGTCGAATCGCTCCTGGGCATCGTCTTCTCTCTCGATGCCGTCGGCGGCGACAATCCGCCCACGCTGGAGAGCGCGGTGGCAGCGTTCGCGGCCGATGCGGAGCGGGTGGGTATGGCCAGCGTCCTGCCCGACCTCTCGGCGGAGGGCGCCTCTCTGTTCTGGCAGCACACGTACTACTCGCCCGCCTTGGGCGAGGCGCGCGACTTCTTCGTCAGCCTCACCGGGCTCGTCCTGGGCGAAGTCGCGGTCGCGGTGCCTGCCTCAGTCACGCCACTGCCTGCCTCACACCTCGACGCCGGCGAGGCGCTGAACATCGTCCTTCCCCAGCTCGAGCTCCGCACGGACCTGTCTGTAGGACCGCTCATCCAGGGTCGGCTTGGTTACGGCTTTAGCGACGACGCGGCGCAGCTGGGCTGGGTATTCGCTGTGATCACCATGGATTTGACCGGGCGCGTGGAGACGCAGCATGTGTTTGTGGACGCCATCACAGGGGATGTCCTGCGCACCGCCAACGAAGAAGCCGCTGACTTACCTGCCGCTGCCCAACTTGCGGCCAACTACCCCAACCCGTTCCGCACGGCGACCACCGTGGAGTACAGCCTAGCCACCACCGCACACGTCAGGCTGACGGTGTATGACCTGCTTGGCCGGGCCGTCCACACGCTCGCTGACGAGGTACATGCGCCGGGTACGCACCGGGTGGAATGGTCCGGCACCGATGGTGCTGGCCAACGCTTGCCGAGCGGGCTGTACCTCTACCGCCTCACGACCGCCGACGGCGCCACGCACACGCGGAGCCTCGTGCTGTTAGATTGACGACGCCCATGTTGGTTCGTGCTCTACTCGTCGTCGTGGCTGTGATCGGCATCATCGCGTTCAACGGCCTTTCGAATGCGCTGCCGCTGGGGGGCAACACCATCGGCGAGCTCGCCAGCCGCTTCGACACCTACTTCACGCCCGCCCCCTACGTCTTCGCCATCTGGGGTGCCATCTACCTCGGCCTGATCGCCTTTGCCATCGTGCAAGTGCTGCCGCGCCACCGCGACGACGCGGGTATCGACGCCATCCGTGCGCCGTTTCTGGTGAGTTGCCTCGCCAACGTGAGCTGGCTAACCCTGTGGCACTACGAGCTGTTCACGTGGTCGGTGCTGGCCATGCTGATGCTACTGGGCAGCCTGCTGGTGATCTACGCCCGCCTCCGCGAGCGCCCACGCCTAGCCCAGGGCGTCTACCGGTGGACGGTGAGCATGGTCTTCAGCGTCTACCTGGGCTGGGTGACGGTGGCTACGCTGGCCAACATCTCGGCGGTGCTCGACTACCTCGGATGGGATGGCAGCCCGCTGACGCCAACCGTGTGGGCCGGGCTGCTCTGCGGCGTGGCGCTGCTCGTGGGCGCGTTCATGCTGTTCCGTCACGCCGACGCCCTGTTCAACGTGGTGCTCGCCTGGGCCTTCGTTGGCCTCGCGGTGAAATACGAGCCGATGTTCTGGCCCGTCCCTGCCGAGGCGGCGGCGGGCGGGGCGGTGCTGTTGGCTGTACTCGCCCTCGCTGTGCAACGGCGGCGCGTGGCACAACCCGCCCTCTAGCGTCTTCGTGTCGGGAAACCTTCGTTACGAGGCTCCGTGTACGCCGCCATTCTCGCGGACATCCCCATCGCTGTGAAGATTCTCGTCACCGGAGGCGCCGGGTTCATCGGCTCGCATGTGGCCCGCGCCCTGCTGGCGGACGGTCACACGGTGCATGTGCTCGACGACCTCTCGCACGGCCAGCGCAGCCATGTCCCTGCCGCGGCCGTCTTCCACCAGCTGGACCTGCGGGATGCCGAGGTACGCGCCCTCTGGCAGCGCGAGCGCTACAGCGTCCTCGTCCACCACGCCGCACAGATCGACGTCCGGCGCTCTGCCGAAGCCCCTGCCGCCGATGCCGACGTCAACATCCAGGGCTTCCTGCACATGATGGAGGCGGGGCGCGCGCAGGGCCTGACCAAGGTGCTTTTCGCCTCGACGGGCGGCGCACTCTACGGTGAGCCGGAGTACACGCCGCAGGATGAGGCCCACCCCATCCGTCCGCTCTCGCCCTACGGCATTGCCAAGCACACGGCGGAGCAGTACCTCGACTTCTACCGGCGCACGCACGGCATCGCGTACGTAGCCCTCCGCTACGCCAACGTGTACGGCCCGCGCCAAAACGCACAGGGCGCCGCTGGGGTTATCGCTACGTTTGCGCACCACGCCCTCACCGGCATCCCCGCGACCATCTACGGCGACGGCACGCAGACGCGCGACTACGTGTACGTGGGCGATGTCGTGGACGCCAACCGCTTGGCCTTGGCCTATCCCGACTCAGGCGTTTTCAACATCGGAACGGGCGTCGAGACCAGCGTCAACCAGTTGCACACGGTGCTGGCGGATGTAAGCCCCGGCTCCATTCCGCCACGCTACGCACCCGCACGGCGTGGCGAGCAGTACCGCAGCGTCCTCAGCTACGCACACGCGCAGCAACGCCTGGGCTGGCAGCCCCGCACCACGCTCCGCGATGGGCTCCAGGCCACCGTGGCGTGGTACGCCGCGCAGCTGGCCGAAGAAACGGCCTAGCCGCCGGGGTCTTCTCTGAACGGGCGGCGTATGCCCGGTGTCCAACCTTCAACACGGCGCACAGCCATGCCCCTCGCCGAATCGGTGGTGAAGCGTTTTGCCACGCTTAACCCCTTCCCCCAGCCCGACTTCTTGTACATCGACGCGCCCGTGGTGCTCATGCACGGCTTCGGGCTGATGTCGAGCTTTCGCCGCGGCGGCATGCTCAACGAGGCCGCACTGCACCTGCGGGCGCACGGCGTGGCGGCGTTCGCGCCCAACGTGGCACCCTACCAGACTGTGCCCATCCGCGCGGCCCTCTGGAAAGACCGCATCGAGATGGTGCTCGACCAGACGCGCGCCAAGCACGTCCACCTGATTGCCCACTCCATGGGTGGCCTCGATGCGCGCTACCTCATCACGAACCTAGAGATGCACGCCCAGGTGGCCTCGTTGACGACGGTCTCCACGCCCCACCGCGGCACCGAACTGGCGTGCTTCGTCCTGCAGCAGCCCGAACGGCTCCGCACCTGGACCAACGACCTCGCCAACTGGCTCGGCGCCACCACCTTCGACGAGACCGACGCCGACTTCATACGCGCCGTCTCTGAACTCACCCCGGAATACCTCAACGCGGAGTTCAACCCCAGCGTCCCGGACCATCCCGATGTAGCATACTTCTCGTACGCGGGCTGCACGGGCAAGGGCACCACCGCCTCCATCAGCCCCTACCTGATGCCCTTCAACGGCATGCTCTACCAGCGCGAGGGCATCAACGACGGCTTCGTCAGCCGCGCCAGCGCGATGTGGGGGACCTACCGCGGCGACCTCGGCGCTGACCACGTCATGCAGGTGGCCACGCCGCTCGGCTTCAAGACCACCTTCGACACCAACGGCTTCTACACGCAGGTGGTACACGAACTGGCCGAAGCGTTCAACCAAGTGTAACCCCCGCTATGCACCTACTCGGCCGGGTGGATCTTGGGGAGGCGTATGGTAAAGGCGGCGCCTTGTCCCTCCTCGGAAGTCACCGTGAGCGTGCCGCTGTGGCGCTCCACGATGCGTCGGCAGATGGCGAGGCCCATCCCCGTCCCGATGTAGGCGCTGCGGGCATGCAGGCGCTCGAACGGCTTGAAGATGCGCTCGGCGAACCGCGGTGCAAACCCGATGCCGTTGTCCCGCACCGTCACGCTCACCCACACCTCATCGCCAACCGTTTCCTCGTGCCCGTCGATGACGATGTGCGGCGTCACGCCCTCGCGCGTGAACTTGAGCGCGTTCTCCAGCAAGTTGCGCAGCACGCGCTGGATCTGCTTCGCGTCGACTTCGGCAGCGGGCAGCGTCTTGATGTCGACCGTGGCGCCGGTCTGCTGGACGGTGAACTCGTGCTCGCCCAGCGCCTCTGCAGCCAGTACGGCTAGATCAGCCGAGGCAAACGGGCGTGCCTTCGTGGCGATGTGCGAGTACGAAAGGAGGTCCGAGATCAGGTCAGACATCCGCGTGGCGCCGTCGAGGATGCGGCCCAGGAAGAACGCCCCCTCGCCGTCCATGGCGTCGCGGTAGTTGACGTCGAGCAAGTCGGAGAAGGCGCGCACCTTGCGCAACGGCTCCTGGAGGTCGTGCGAGGCGATGAACGCGAAGTCCTGCAGGTCGCGGTTGCGGCGCTCCAGCTGGTCGTTGGTGCGCTCCAGCCGATGGTTCAGGCGGCGCAGCTGTTCAGTCTTGACGAACACGACGTCGATGATGGAGGCGCGCAACGCCTTCGCGGCATCGGCTTCGCTGGGCTGCCATGGCGTGGAGCGTCCGCGCAAGATCTCTTTCCAGCGTGCGAACGACTTGCGCGGATGCAGGCGCATGCGCCCATCGCCGCTGGCCTCTACGGCTTTCTGCGGCATGCCGGCCCACTGCACGGTGCGCAACACCTCGGGCCTGAACCAGCCTACGTAGGCGGACTGCAGCTTCGAGAGGGAGACGGCGAGCAGTCCGCTCACGGTGCCGGGTGGAATGTCGCCCTCCGGGTATTCCACGCTCAGCGCGTCCGTGGTGAAGACGGTGTTCGTCATGCGCTGCTCTAGCCACGCCAAGAGCGCCTTCACCTGCGGCTCCGTAGGCGTCTCGCCCACGAGGTGGAGCGACTGGTCGTAGTAGATGAACCCGCCCGACGCCTCGAAGAGGTCGAGCATGGTGGTCTGGCCCTCGACGAGGCCGTACACAAACGTCTCGGACCGGATCATCTGCTCCAGCAGCAGCGACTGCCGCTCTTTGATGCGTCCGCGGTACGCCAGGTCGCGCTGCCGCAGGCGGTTGTGGAGCAGCAAGCCCATCACCTGCCCGACGAGCGCACACAGCTGGCGCGTCTCATACGGCACGTGCCGCGCCTCGGGATGGTGACACGCCACGAGCCCCCAGAGCTTACCGTCCTGCAGCACCGACACCGACATCGACGCGGCTACGCCCATGTTTTGCAGGTATTCGAGATGCACCGGCGACACGCTGCGCAACGCGCTGTGGCTCATGTCCAATGCTGCACGGCCATCTACCTCCTGCACAGGCACAGCCTGATACGCGGCATCGCCGATGCAACGCACGCGGTTGACGGTGTAGAGGCGCCGCGCCTGTTCGGGGATATCGGAGGCCGGGAAGTGTAGGCCCAGATACGACGGCATGTCCTCGCGCCGCTGCTCCGCTACCACCTGCCCGTGCCAGTCGGCATCGAACTGATACACCTTTGCCCGCGCAAACCCGGTGAGCGCTTGGATCTCGCGCGCCACCTGCTCGCACAGGGCCTGGATGGTGTCGCAGGCCTCTAAGCGCGTCAGGATCTGCTCCAGCTGCGGCTGGTGCGCCCAGTCGTCGGGCTCGTCAATCGGCTCGAACTCGACCACGACCTCCTCCCCGCTCCAGTGTACCATCACGTCGAACAGCTGGTCGTCCAGATGGAGGGCGCGGTGCTTCACCGCCCCCCCCTCGAACGGCTCGGCGCTCACCTGCTCGATCCAGTCTGTTAGCCGCAGGCGGCTCAGGGCCGCGAGGGGCTGGCCGAGGAGTTGATCGGCATGCATGCCCAGATGGGTAGCACAGCTGGCACTGGCCCGGCTGATGTGCCCCTGCTGGGGGTCATACGCGAGCAGGACGCCGTGGGGCTGGATGGCCTGCGGGACGTGGATGGGCTCTTGCGCGCAGAGGTCGAGGTCGCGATCTACGGTGAAGGCGCGAGCTGACTCGGGAGTAGAGGCCGCCATAATGGTGACCGGTATGTGAGGCGCTCCAGAAACTACAGAGGGGCTGACCGTCGGGTGGGGTCTAAGCCGCAGTTCGGCTGACCCCAAAAATACGGCGTTATGTTTTCCACGACCGTAACAGTTGAACGTTACATTCAAGGCGCGCACGTTGGTCGCAGGCGTAGTCCAGCGTGCGGAGAAAGTGCGGCCCCCACTCGGGGAAGTCGAGGTCGTCCCACAGGTCGTTGTGCCACAGCATGACGGCTACGCCTCGGTAGCGCTGCACGGTTTCGAGCAGGTGCTTGGTGGCCGCCCACGCATCCGGTGCCGACAACTCGCGCAGCACGAAGAGCGTGCCCTCCATGAGGCACAGCGGCAGCTCCCACAGGTCCAGCGGGGCCATCTGTTCTACATCGAAGAGGCGGAAGGGCTGGCAGGTGCCGTGCCGGAAGCCTTCGTGGCGCGCAAAGCCCAGCGTCGAGTCGATGCGGAAGCCTGTGGCGGCCTGCATCGCTGGGGTGCGGCGGGGGTCGTAGCGGAGGTAGTGCTGCCGGATGGATGTGAGGGGCGCCTCAAGCACCGCTTCTAGCCGAGCTTTCTCTTCCTCGACGAAGGCGGCGTCGGTGTGCGAGAGGTAGCTGGGGTGCAGGCCGACCTCGAAGCCGTCGGCGAGCAGGTGCTGCAGGAAGCGACGGAGCGGCGGCAGGCGGTAGCCGACGTCGCGGTCGTGCCGTGCGGCAGCTTTGAGGTAGTAGGTGGCGGTACCGCCGCGCTGCTTCACCTCCTCGGCGATCCGAAACAGCGCGGTGCGGCACGGGTCGGGCTGCGTGGTCGCCATACGCATGGCCTGCCCGAACCGGCGCAGCCGCTCGGGCAGCGAGACCTCGCGGTGATTCAGCAGCAGGTACTCAACGCTCTCCCGGTAGACGATGCCGGGGCGCCACTTGCGGACGTAGTCGATGTCGTGCGTGGAGGCCAGCGCCCACTCGCGCCCGTCCCATTGGCGTGGCTGCACAGGCAACCCCGCTGCTTCCAGCTCAGTCTGCCAGAGCGCCCGGTACACATCCACCACGGGCACCCTGACGGTGCCCCAGCGCGCCTGATACGAGGCCGCGTACGGAAAGCGGTCGTGCTCATCGCGCGCGGCAATGACGTGCTCCTGCCAGCCCGCGAGCCAGAAGAACGCGCACGCCACCCAGTCGGGCGCCTCGCCGTCGGCTTGGGCGAAGAGGACGGGGGCGCGGTCGCCTCCATGCTCTACCCAGCCGAGCGGCGCCTCGGAGTACGGCTCGTGCTTGGCGAAGTAAGCCCAGGTCTCAGGTTGGCCGCGCAACACGACTGTGGCGTCGATGGCAGCTTCGGGCTCGACGACGTAGGCGAGGTCGAGATCGGCATCCGTCACCTCCACCCAGTGCGGTGCGAGGTGCAGCGGGAGCAGCAGCATCTCGATGGCGTAGCGCGCGGCGGCCTCGAACGGCGCGGGCACCATCGTTGCGCAGCGCAGCGCCTGCCCCTCGGGCACTAGCGATGGGTTTGCGGACGGGTTTCGAGTATCTTGCGGCGCGCTCATCGCAGGGATAACTGATTGACCGACAAGGTACGCCGTGGCGCCGCGCTTCAAAATCTTTTCCGACCCCGTCCACGGCTTCATCTCGGTGCCGCGGCAGCTCATCTTTGACCTGATCCAAACGCCCGAGGTGCAGCGCCTCCGCCGCATCCGGCAGCTAGGCGTGGGCTACCTCGTCTTCCCCGGCGCCGAGCACACGCGGTTCGGGCACGCGCTAGGCGCAACGGCGCTCATGCAAGACGCCGTCAACCACCTCGCCGAGAAGGGCACGCCCATCAGCCGCGAGGAGGCGTTGGCTGCGCAGGCGGTGGCGCTGCTGCACGACCTGGGCCACGGGCCGTTCTCGCACACGCTGGAGCACGAGCTCATTGCCGACTTCCACCACGAGCACATGAGCCGCCGCATGCTGGTGGACCTCAACGCGCGGTTTGGCGGCGCGCTCGACATGGCGCTGGCCATCTTCGACGGCACGTATGCGCGCCCGTTCTTTCACCAGCTCATCTCCAGCCAGCTCGACATGGACCGGCTGGACTACCTGCGCCGCGACACGTTCTACGCGGGCGTGGCTGAGGGCGCGATCGGCGTGCAGCGGCTCATCAAGACGATGCGGGTGGACCCGCTGGAGGGCGGGCCGAACTCGCGGATCGTGATCGAGGCCAAGGGCATCTACGCCGTCGAGAACTTCGTGCTGGCGCGGCGGCTGATGTACTGGCAGGTGTACCTCCACAAAACCGTGCTGGCGGGCGACCATCTGCTGCGCGCCATCATCCGGCGGGTACGGTGGCACTTGGGCGAGGAGCGCGGCGCGAGCCTGGACGGGTGCGCCCGCAACTTCCTGTTCTTCCTGGAGCACCGCCTCACGGGCGCCGACATCCACCGGGACGATGTGCTGGAGCAGTACCGCACCCTGGACGACTCGGATGTGCTGTTCAGCATCAAGCAATGGATGCACCACGATGACCCGGTGCTGCGCGACTTGTCGCGGCGGTTCATCGAGCGCGACTTCTTCCGCGTGGCCTACCTCGGCGAAGCACCGACGCCCGATCAACTGGCGGCGTGGCAACAGGTCGTGGCCGACGGGCTCGTGCAGCGCGGCCTGAGCCACCGCGACACGGCGTGGCACGATGCCGCCTCCTACCTCCACCTCGACACCTCGCGGCACGCCGCCTATGCCGCCTCACGTGACTCCATCGCCATCCTGGACCGCGACGGCACCATCCGCGAGCTCAGCGTCTCCGCCGATGCGCATGGCATGGACGCGCTCACGGCCAAAGAGGAGCGCACTTACCTGTGCTACCCCAAGTTTGTACAGCTCGATTTGCCACTCGTGGCGTAAGCTGCCTGGAAGCGTGCTGTCCCGCTCAGCCGCACCGAGTCGTCCTCGGCCAGCACCAGCGCTTCGCCCGTGGAATCGACCGGCTCCTCATTGAGCAAGAGCTGTAGACCTCCGGCCAGTCGCTCTCGAAGGCGTAGCTGAGCGTCAGGTCCTCTTCGCCTCGGTTGGCGATGCGGTAGTCCAGCCGCCGCGTGTACCCTGCAGGCACATCGCCGAAGTCGATCGGCCCGCCGCTCGGGGTCAGGTCAGCCGGATCACCAGGCGGCTCCGCGTAGCACATCTGCGGGTCCTGCGTCTACGCGAAGCCGTCGATCACTAGGCTGAAGTCCACCCGGTTACATAGGTCGAAGCGGAGCGTGAGGGCTTCGGTGCCGGGGATTGCTAACCGTCAGCCTCTGCTGGGGTGGCGTTTGCCCTGCCTCCCGCTGCGCCACATCCGGCCCCAGCGTGAAGTGCCACTCCACTGGCACTCGAAAAGCAGTATCATCAATCCATCACCGATTCAAGCGAACCATTGTCCGCTGAAGTGGGGTAATTCCACCGCCACCCATCCTCGTCAACCCTCTACCCCTATGCGTTGCCCTCAAGAGCATGCCGAATCCGTTGTCCCTCAGCTACCCGCCTCCTCATTAAGCGCTGTACTGCTCGGCTGTGTCCTACTCGCGGCTGTCGCCTCACCCAGTCATGCACAACCTACAATCGGGGGGTTTGCAGGGCCCAGCCTGCGTCTTTCGACTATCGACGATGATACCGTGTTGTTTTTTGGGGGACGTGGCGGCGTATCGATGCGTTTGGGCGCCCAGCATGCGGTTACGCTGGGGGCGGGCGTCCATAGCCTAGCGTTTGCCTCGCCCGAGGTCAATGTCGACAATGCCCTCCGCGCACTCAACCTGCGCTACGGCGGCATAGAGCTGGGTTATGTGCTCCGTACCGACCGAATTTTCCACGCCGGGGTGCGTACGCTCCTCGGCCGCGGCACTACAAGCTTTAGGTTTGTTGACGTGCAGGCGTCCTTCTCAGTAGCAGAGCTGACACCTCACGTCACGGTCAACTTCACGCCCAACCTGCGTGCCGAGGTAGCTGCAGGCTACCGCTTTGTACAGGGCGCTAACCTCAATGGCATCACCGATGCCATGCTGCGTGCGCCCTTTGTTGAGTTTACCGTCTTGTTTGGCGTCTTTGGCGCTGCCCGTACGCTCGATGACTGATCAGCCGCCGTCCTTGCGAAACTCGTCGTTTTATCACACCCCACCGTTGATATTGTGAACGACGACCGTGAAATTTGCGTAGCTTGCTTCATATAGCATGTGTCCTTTGCGCCGTTAAACTTCACCATTCGTCTCGCAAAGGGTCCCCTCCTGAGTATCATTCGTCAACTGTTCATTGCTGGACTACCGTAGCTCTCTTCTGACCGCGCTCGGTGGCCTCAACGCCTATCTGGAATGGCCCGACTCGACGCAGTACCCCCTGAATTAAACCAGTTGCCTCCTACTAGCCAATCCATCGACGATGGTGAGATCAGCTTAGGCGAGATCCTCGACATGCTGCTCAAAGGCAAATGGCTCATCTTGGCCGCCTTCATAGGTGTCGTCTCGGTCACTGCCCTGTACACGTTTACCGTGGCTCCTGAGTATGAAGCCGAGAGTCTTATGCTGATCGATGACGGCTCCAGTGGCCCGCAGCTCAGCGAAGCGCTCGGCCTCGAGCTTGGCAACAGCAACGTAGGCAACGAAATCGAAGTGATCCGCTCACGGAAGATCCGGCTCGCCGTTGCCGATGAGTTGCTTGCCATGCAGCAGGTACCGGGCACCCCGCAGGTCCTTTCCATCCTTGAGCCCATGGAAGACCGCGCCTTGACCACACTCGATGTCGCGGAGCGCCTGAAAAATTATATCGCTGTCTCGCCCCTAGGTCGCGATGTAGACCTGATCAAGGTTGTAGCCACAAGTACTATCCCTGAGGAGGCGGCGTTCATAGCCACGACCGTCGCAACTGAGTTCGAAGAATACAACCGTACGACCAGCCGGGAACGCATGCAGGCGGCACGTGAGCAACTGGAAGACATTGTGGAGGACTTCCGAGAAGAGTTTAGCCTTGCCGAAAATGACTTGGTCAACTTCCTTGATCGTCAGCAGGTCATCGCGCCCGGTCAAGAAGCAGGTGTCCTACTGCAACAGATCCAGCAGCTCAACCAACAGCTCTACAGCACCGAAACCGAGTTTGTGCGGGCACAGGCTGCAAAGGCAGGGCTGGAACGGCAGATCAACATGCTTATCCCTGAGCTCTCCAACTCCATCTCCAATGGGGACATGCTCACGATTGAGCAGCTTCAACGCGAGATTGCAAATCTCACTAGCACATTGAATCAGAAGTATGCTGCCAATCCTCAGTTGCGTGACGCCCCAGAATTGGACGAGGACACACTTGCTCTAATCCAGCAGATAGAACGACTTCAGGCTGATGTAGCTGCCCTCTCTGACCAGTTTGTGGAAGACCTCTTCGAGAGCAATCGCATTGATGTGATGGGCGGCCAGGGCAGTCAGATAGACGTGATCAAAGAGCTTCGCCGAGAGATGTTGACGGAGACGATTTCCCTCAGTAGCCTGCAGGCAAGCCGCGATGTACTTGAGGCTGAGCTCGATAACCTGCAGGCCCGCTTAGCCCAAGTCCCAGAGAAAGAGCTCATACTCCAGCGCCTGCAGGAAGACCGGGAGTTCAAGCGCGAGATCCTCCTCCAATTTGCCACGAGCTTCCAAGAAGCCCAGGTAGCTGAGCAGAGTGAGCTGGGCTATGTGCGTATTATTGACGAGGCTGTTGTCCCAGAGCAGCCTGTGCGGCCACGTAAAGCGCTCAACTTAGCCATGGGTGGCATGTTAGGGATCCTACTCGGCCTAGCACTAGCGATTGGGCGCTCCACCCTTGATAATCGCATTTTGCGCCCCGATGATCTTCGCAAAAGAGGTTACACCGTGATGGGGGTGGTACCGAGCCTTGAGAAGATTATCAAGGCTGACTTCCAGGGCAAGGATACGGTCACCATTGATGGTCGGGGTTACAGCACCACACTCATCTCTTTGCTCAATCCCTTATCACCGGCCTCTGAATCGTTCCGTCGTCTGCGTACTAACCTGCAATTCAGCCGCCCCGATAAGCCTGTCCAGACCATTATTGTCACCAGTTCTGGCCCTGGCGAGGGCAAGACGTCGATCTCCTCTAACTTGGCGGTCATCATGGCCCAGTCTGGCCGCCGTACGCTCTACATTGACGCCGACCTTCGCCGCTCAACCGCCCACAAGGTGCTGGGCCTTCCCCGTGAGCCCGGCTTGGTGGAGGCCTTGTTCAATCCGTCGCAAATTGCATGGGGGACCTTCGAGACTACTGTCGAGGACCTGTACATGTTGCCCAGTGGGAAGAGCGTACCCAATCCCGCCGAGATCCTTGGTTCTCGGAAGATGCGTGACTTCCTGGTGCGTGTCAGGCAAGAGTTCGATGTCATCATTCTGGACTCCCCCCCCGTGCTTGCCGTGACCGATGCCCTGCTGCTCGCTCCGTACTGCGATGCTACCGTGCTCGTCTGTTCGGCCAAGAAAACAGTGTGGCACTCCCTGCAGGGCAGCCGCGACGCGCTGTTGAGTGTGGGCGTCCAAGCTACAGGCGTTGTACTTAACCGCTTTGACCCTAAGGAAGCCTACGGAAGCTACGGCTACGGGTATGGCTATGGCTACGGGTACTACGACTACTATGGCGACAAAAAAGCCGTATAAAACCATAAATAACCAATGCTCCATCTTTTTCGCAAAGAGCTAGTCTCTGCCACTGCTCTCCTAATGTGCGTTAGTCTATCTTTTGACATTAGTGCCCAAAATCCGGGTCTTATCGACTTTGAGCGGTCACGGTATGGTACGGCAGGCGTGTTCGACTATACTGAAGATACCGACCTCACCATTACCGCGAGTGCCACCGGACTCCTTCGGTTTCCAGGCTCTTACACCATCAAGCAAGGCACAACGCTCAGAGAGCTTTTTGCCTACACTGGTGGTCCAATCATTCGGGAAAAGGATAACCGAACACGCCGTACGATTTATGTCGTGCTGAGTCGTCCTCTGGCCTCTGGCGAAACGCAGGTCGTGTTTGAGCAGGAGATGCAAGAAACCATTCAGCCACTCACTTCCGATATGCCACTAGCCGACGGTGACGTGTTGTCGGTCTTCATTGAGACACGCGAGCTCTTTCGCTGGCAAAATGCCTTTACAGCGGTCTCTACCTCGGCGTCCGTCATCACGCTCATTGTCACCCTCTTCCGCAGGTGACGTTATATTTTCACGCCTGACTACCCACGATGCATCCTATCTTTCTGCTGAATGACAGAGGATGCACATGCACAACACGTTTACCCGCCTCCCGCATGGGTGGTCTATACTTCTCGTCCTTCTCGTCCTGCCTCTTGCAGGGTGTTTCCCAGGGTCGTGCCAGCGCGAAGAGCCAAGAGATCTCTTCCCTGCAGACTCCCTGTCTCGGAGCTTCGCCCAGTCTCTCCCAGTCGATACACTCGTCGCAACTTGGGTAGCCACCCAGACGCCAGACTATACGCTCAAATTCCCACGGACGGTGCGGTTCGGCCCAGACGGACGTGTCTATGCTACTGACGTTGAGCGGCAGCGAATCTTTATCTGGACATCACAGGGTGACTTTGCCGAGGAGTGGTGGGTAGGCGACTTTGAGGCCCCCTACCTGGCAGGCTGGCGGGGTGATAGTTTGGTAGTCTACAATCCGCCTGCGTTACGCTTCGACGTCTTGGTGGATGGGCTGGTAGAAGAGCGCGTTGACGTACCGTACGACCTTAGCCTTGAGGGCCTACTCACCTGGGGCGCTGCCGATCAGGACGGCTTTTACTTCAAGGCTGTGGGCGAGACGATCGACGGATACGTAGCTCGCCTTGACAGCCAGGGGCGTGAACTTGAGCAGTTCCCGCTGTCTGGAAATCGCTTCCGCCAAGCTGGGTTGTTACGCATCTGGGGCGACTCGCTGCTAAGCCTATCGGGCTTCCGTCCCATAGTTGACATTATCCAGCCGAGCGCTCCGCTAGACTCGCTAGCACTCTTTGGCTTTGACTCCCCAATGCTAGCACGAAGTCGTACCTTCTTTACCGGAGGCAGAGTCCGGCAGGGGCCTCCGCTGTTGAGTGCGTCCGCCGCGCCTGCTGGGCCATATCTCTTTGCGCTCAACAGCCGTCCCGGTTGGCTCTACATCGACGTGTTCGATCAGGACGGTCGATTGCAGTATCGCCTCGTTGAACCAGACCCGCGGGTCAACTCGCAGCATCAAGTCCAGGACCTTGACGCACGGGTGCGGAGCGATGGTGGGTTTGAGTTGGTAGTCGCCCTGACGGCACCTACGCCGAGTATATTAGCTTTCACGTGGCAACCGCCGGGGTCCGAGTGACCAGTACTCTCACCCCTGATACTCGTCTTCACGCTCAGCGAAGACCTCAGGATCGAACGACAGGTCCGGCAGATAGCGGAAGTCGTATTCGGGCAAGTGCTCATCTTTGATGTGCTGCACTACCTCGTGGATAGCCGAGACAAACTTGCCAAAGTCCTCCTTGTACAGGAAGATCTTGTGCTTCTCGTAGCTGCCCTCTCCCACCCGCTTGCTCTCGGTAATGGTGACAAAGAAGTCCTCACCAGAGCGCGTCGTCTTTACGTCGAAGAAGTAGGTGCGCTTCCCAGCAGGGACACGGCGGGAAAACACTTCGTCGCGGTAACGGCCGCGGTCTGCATGCTGACCTCGGCCTCTGCTGCGCTGGTGGCCGTTGCCACCTGTCCTGTACCCCTTCTCCTGATCGTAACTCATACAATGCGCCCGCAAATTGGTGTTATATGTTACCAGATTGTAATGCCACCTTCAATATCCGAAGGCCGACATACAACGTCAACGGACATGGGCGTTTCTTCTCAATTCGGAGAGACAGGCGTAGCGGCTTCTTCTAGGACAACAGGCGGAATGCCATAGCCCTCAAGGACAAGGTGGAGGCGCTTGGCCCAGTAGGCGTGTTCCTGCTCAAGCTTGAAGCGCACTTGCTCAAGGCGTACGTTGTCACCTAAAGCCCAGTAGCACAGTGCCAGGTCAAAAAGTGCGGGCCCGAACGCTCCGTCATACTGCAAGACGGCCTGGAGTGATGCCGCCGCCTGCCGATACATCAGGCGCCCCATTTGGGCTTGGGCGATGCCGTACGTTGCCAAATGTGTATAGGCTGGCGCTTGCTGTGCCCGGCGGAAGTAGCGATATGCGTGAACAGGCCTTCGGGCACGTAGGTGCTGGACCCCGAGTGCGTATGCCGCAGCGAAGTGCTCGTCGTACAAGCTAAGCGTGCGCTCGTACGCTGCTCTTGCCTCCGAGGCATCGCCTTGTAGCTGCAACAGGGCGCCAGTGAGGAAATGAAGCTCCGGGTCAGGGATGTGGGCGATGGCCTTGCGGGCTGAATGAAGCGTATGCGTTGCGTTTGGGTAGCCTCTTGCCTGTCCCACCCCGAGGCGTGCCAGCGTGTAAGGGGCTTCGGCTACCGTATCATCGCGCCACCACGAGGTCAGCCTACGCGGCTTTGCTGTCCACTGCAGTTGTTGTAGTGCCGGGCGTGGATCCGTAGCGACGCACAGTTCCTCACTTAGCACATGGCGCTGCCCTGCCTGCGCCATCCCCGAAGATACCACACCTAGCACACGCCCGTCACTATTGAGCAAGGCGCCGCCGCTGTCTCCAGGACGTACAGGGTTAGTACTCAGCCACTGAACGGCCGTGTTCGAGAGTGATGCATGGGTATGACGCCGCCCCGCCGTCATGCGGCGTAGGCCACCGGGCCAGCCGTGCGTGTAGACCACCGCGTCCGCATCAGGGCGCATCTCTAAATCGGCCATCTGCAGCGGCTCGATGCCCGCTTTCTCAAGCGCATTGCCGCCAACGTGTAAAATGACTACATCGCGGTCAGGATCGACCACCCAAGCACGGCGCGTGGTGATACGACGCCCATTCGGCAGCGTGATCCAGACCTTGTGCGCCCCACCAACCACATGGAAGCTCGTGACAAGCGCATCGGGTCCCACTGCAAACGCAGAACCTGAACGCCGTACGAACCGCCCCTCCGTCTCTGTTGGGCGTTCTGCGACAATAGGCACGATGGCTGACTTTTGCGCCTCATTGCCCGGTGCGTAGGCTAGCCCATGTAAGGAGGGAACGGTGACCTCCTCATTGCCGACAGTCAGCTTCCACGTTGGCGTTTTGATTGGCCCTGCGGCTGTGGCACGGAAGGTGTAGGTGCGCTCCCCGAGCCACAGCCGGCCAGCCGTACTCTGCTTCTGCCAGCCCATAGGCTCCTGGGCTGTGACGTAGGCTGTGTTCGTCCCCTCACCGCCAAAGCTGGCTGCGTCCAACGCGGCGTGGAGGCGGGTGACATCGTGCGCCCTGTGCGTTTGGGCGTAGACCTCGATGGCTACCGTGAACGTCTCGCCGACGGCCACCGTTGTGGGGGTCATACGAGCAAAAGCCTCTAACGTGTACCGATGGGTGGACTGCTGACCATACGCCGCACTGACCAGCCCAGCCATCAAGAGTATGATCCACGCTATGCGCACGGTATGCATTGTGTCTCTTTGTATCCTCAACACACGTGACGCACATCCGACGACAGTCTCCGCTTTAGGTTCTCGGAGGCACCAACCGCTCTGCGCAGCAACGGATCACCTCACTCAGTTCCGGTAGGCATTCGCGGTCCCAGGACCACCGTCACATCCCAGCCAAGCAACACGCATGCTCAGCACAGCGGTGGTCTGGCCAGGTGTCCTGCTTACCCACCCAGCATTTCTTCTCTCGCATGGGGACGGCACGGCCACAAAGAGCAGCGGACACTAGAAGGTGCCGATGAACGAGATCTCCGGCTCCAAGCGGTAGCCCATCTCACGCTCTACCGTCTCCTGGGCGAGCGTGATGAGCGCGCGCACATCGGCCGCGGTGGCGCCGCCTGCGTTGATCATGATGTTGGCGTGGCGGCGCGTGATCTCGGCCCCGCCGATGCGCGTCCCCTTCATGCCACACTGGTCGATGAGGCGCCCTGCCCCTACGCCTTCGATCTTCTTGAAGATGGAGCCCGCGCTGGGCTCGGTATCGAGGGGCGGATGGCGAGCGTGACGCCACTCCAGGTTGGCGGCCATGATCTCGCGCATGCGCGCCTCGTCGCCAGCTTCGAGCTGGAACGTAGCCGAGAGCACGATGTCGTCGCGGTGGTGCAGGATCGAATCGTCATAGCCGTACTCGAAGTAGTCCACGCCTACGGTCTTGCGCTCGTTCTCCTCCGTGAGCAGATCGGCTTCGTGGACAACCTCTTCGATGAACATGGTGCGCTCGCGCTCGGGTGGCGGCGAGAGAAAGTGGAGGTTCTGCCACAGCGCCCCGCCCACCGTAGAGGGAATGCCCACGTAATGCTCTAGCCCACTCAACCCGCTGGCGACGGCAGCCTCGATCACATCGGGATACATGATGGCCCCGCTTTCCACCCAGACCTGCTGCGTCTCGTGACGGACCTCAATGCGCGTGGCTTGGTTGTGAATGACCACGCCGCGGAAGCCGCCGTCGCCGATGAGGATGTTGGCGCCTAAGCCAAGCAAGAAATACGGCACCTCCGCCTCGCGCGCGCAGCGCACCGCGTGGGCCAACTCGTCGGCGGTGGTGGGCGCGACGAATACATCGGCAGGACCGCCAATCTTGAACGTGGTTAACGGAGCAAGCGGTTTATTTCGTTGAACTTTAACGGGGTCGTAGGCGTCCAAAAACACGTCGAGGTTTGTGGCGTGATCGGTCGCGGGCATGGGCAGCAGGCGTTGTGAAAGGGTTGCATCTCGTGAAACCAGCCCTGCCGATCCATGTTGCGCTCAGACTTGGTCTTTACTGGCTCGGCGTACCGCTGTCTTCATCAGTCTTCTACCTTCATGGCGAACGAATATCCCAACGTCACCCGGGCCATCACCCGCGCGGGCATCCTCGGCTCCGTCGCGCTCATCATCATGCTGATGGCCGCTGGGTGCATGACCACCACCATCGAATCGGGTGAGGCGGGCGTCCGCTTCAGCATCTTCGGCGGTACCGACAAAGAGACCACCTACGGCGAAGGGCTCAACATCCATCCGCCCTGGATCGACGTGATCCGGTACGACATGCGCGTGCAAGAGGTCGAGGAGACGATGAACGTGCTGTCGTCGAACGGCCTTGAAATTGGCGTAGAAGTATCGATCCGCTGGCGCCCGGTGAGCGATGAGCTGCCTGAACTGCATGTTACGTTCGGCCCCGCCTACTACCAGCGGCTGGTACAGCCCGAACTGCGAAGCGTGATGCGCGAGGTGGTGGGCCAGTATGCGCCCGAAGAGTTGTACTCGACGAAGCGTGCCGAACTGCAGGAGCAGGTCTTCTCCAACGTCCAGTCGCGCATCGCAGGGAGTCACGTGGAGCTGAATGCGATCCTGATCCGCGAGGTGACGCTGCCCGACCAGATCCGCACGGCTATTGAGACCAAGCTGAAGCGCGAGCAGGAGTCGCTTGAGTACGAGTTCCGCCTGCAGATTGCCAGCCAGGAAGCCGAACGCCTCAAGATTGAGGCCCAGGGTCAGGCCGAGTATCAGCAGATTATCACCGAGAGCCTCTCGCCGCAGTTCCTGCGCTTCAAGGGCATCGAAGCCACACAGCAGCTGGCCAACTCGCCCAACAGCAAAACCGTGGTCGTGGGTGGCGGCGGCGATGGCCTGCCGCTCATCCTCGGGGGCAACTAATGGGCGCGCGGCCCACGTTTTTAGACTACGTGATGGAGAAGACTATGACGCGGTTCCTTCCTGTACTTACCATCGGCTTCCTGGCCCTCGGCACGGTGGCTTGCCAATCAGAGACGCCCGCGCCACAAGCGCAGGTTGAGGCGCAGACGGTAGCCATAGACCCCAGCCTGCCCACCGTGACGGTGTACAAGACGCCGACGTGCGGCTGCTGCTCACTGTGGGTGGATCACATGGCCGAGAACGGCTTTGCCACGCGCACCTACGACGTGGAGAGCACGGCACAGATCCGCGAGCAGAACGGGATGCCCGCCACGGTGGGCTCGTGCCACACGGCCATCGTGGACGGCTACGTGGTGGAAGGCCACGTGCCTGCCGAGACGGTCAAGCGTATGATTAGCGAGAAGCCTGACATCGTGGGCATCACCGTACCCGGCATGCCCATCGGGTCACCTGGCATGGAAGTGGCTGGGCGCGACGCGGACCCGTATGACGTCCTTGCCGTCAACGCCGACGGTAAAACCGAGGTCTACGCGGAGTACCGCTGACTCTCCTGCAGTGCCCGATCAAAACAGCGCGTTGACGCGGCTGTAGACGTTGTGCCAGCGGTAGCGCAGCCGCTCTCCCAGTGGTAGGGAAGCGTTGCGCATGCGGTAGTCGTCGCTTAGGCTGATGAGCGTGCGGACGGCCCAGATGCGGTTGGAGCGGTTGCGGTCGCTCCGTCCGGTATTCCCGATGAACACGTAGCCGAGTTCGGTCACGGGGTCGAACCACAGCATGGTGTTGATGCCGCTGTCGCCACCGTTCATGCCCGTGAGCGAGTAGGTGATGCCGTAATTATTCCGGTCGATCATCCAGAAGAGGCCGCTGTTGTCCACAGTGCGATCGCGCACGTCGGGCGACAGCTGTGGCGCAAAGAGCTGATCGTATGACGCAGCCGTCAGCACACGCGGATCGCGCGCCAGCATGGCTTGTCCGAACCTCGCGAGGTCAGCAGCGGTGGTAACGAGATCACGGGCCGGGTAGAGTTGCACACCACGAGCGGGCTCGGCGAGCAGTTCACCGTCGATAGGTGCGTAGTAGGCGGCGCGTCGGGTGCTGTCGGCGGCAGTGAGAAACCATCCCGTGTCATCCAACCCAAGGGCATCGAAGACGTGCGTTTGCGTGAAGGCGGCAAACGACTGACCAGCTACCACCTCAACGACATACGCGGCCACACCCGCGCCGATGTTAGAGTAGTTCCATCGTGTGCCGGGCGCATCGTCGGTGAAGGCAACTGCGCCGTAGCCTCCATCGACAAAGTAGGCGTGCATGAACGCGGTCAGCGACGAGTCTTTGGCCAGATCATCCACATACAGGGACTCAACCACAGCCTCGTTGTAATCTAGCGATGACGTGTGGGTTGCCAGATGGCGTAGCGTGATCGGCGTGTTGGGGTGCGCCGGATTGACGATCTCGAACGGAAGGTGTTTACTAACCGGATCGTCCAAACCGACTAGGCCACGCTCCTCGACTTTTAGCAGTGCGATGCCGATGAGCGTCTTGGCGATGGAGGCCACATACTGCTGGGTGTACGACGTGAACGGCTGCTCCGTCTCGCGATTCGCCATACCGAACCCACCTTGGTAGAGTACGGAGTCGGCGCTGAAAACGGCGGCAGCGAAGCCCGCCATGCGCTTGGGGTTGTAGATGTCTCGGAGATGAGCGTCCACGGTACTAGGCGTGGCCTGGATCTCATCGCGCGTTTCGATGAGGATGAAGGCGATGCCGCCAACGAGGAGAAAAACCAGCAGGGCAAAGAGTATCCCTGTGACGCGTTTGAGTCGCTTCATGATATGGAGAGGAGGGCTCAGGCGCTGTGGAGCAACGCCGGGATGTTGAGGAGGGTGTTAGTCCATGCGCAGCGCTGTGATGGGACGGCTGCGGGCGGTGCGGAGCGTGTGATAGCTCACGGTGAGCAAGGCCAGCAGCATCACCGCTAGCCCTGGCACCACGAAGAGCGGGATGCTGAGGTCGATACGCGTGGCGAAGTTGCCGAGCCATGCATCCAGCGCTACATACGCCAGCGGCAAGGCCACCACGAAGGCCAGCCCGACTAGCTTGGCGAAGTCGCCCAGGAGCAGCTTCACGATGCCTGCTGACGTAGCGCCCAGCACCTTGCGCACGCCGATCTCCTTCGTCCGCTGCGCCACCATGTACGCGGCCAGCCCAATCAGGCCGAGGCACGCGACCAATAGTGCGAAGAGCGCGAACGTGCCGAAGAGGACGCCAAAGCGCCGATCGGCCTGATACTGTTGGTCGAAGGCCTCATCGGCGAAGAAGTAGGCGAACGGGTTGCCGGGGAAGTGCTCGGCATAAACAGCCTCGACCGCAGCCAGCGTGGCCTGCATGTCGGTGGTGCTGAGCTTCATCGAGAAGAAGCCACCGCCAGCCGTCATGGTGAACGCCACGGGGCCGGTCTCAGATTTGGCGTGCATCCACTGAAAGTCCTCCAACACGCCCACGATTTCGAGGCGACCGTCTTCGTTATCGTTGAAAACCAGCTTGTGACCCAACGCCGCCTCGTTGCTCTCGAAGCCGAAGGTGCGCACCAGCGTCTCGTTCACCAGCAGCGTACCCTCGCGATCGACCTCCCGGTCTTCCGACAGGGGTCGCCCGGCAACGACGTCAATGTCGTACGTCTCCGTAAACGAGGCGCTGATCCACGAGAGTTGGAGCGGCTGGTTCTGCGACGGATCATCGCCTTCACGGTAGACGCTGGTGTTGAACGAGAAGCCGTCGCCGGGCACTGTGGAGGAGGATGCCAGCGACGTCACATCGGCGAGGCGGGCGGCCTCTTGTCTGAAGGCGTTGCGGGCAGAGCGGTACGCGTCGTCGTCGGGGCGGATCTGCGGCCGCTCCACAACCAGCACCTGCTCCATCTCCAGCCCGAGATCAGCACTGCGCATGTGGCCCACTTGGCTGTAGACGGCGAACGTACCGATCAGCAGCAAGATCGAAGCTGCGAACTGCACCACTACGAGGCTCTTGCGGAGGGTGTCGCGGAGGGTGCCGCGCTGGGTCTGGCCTTTGAGCACTTGCGCAGGCTGGAAGCGCGACAAGATGAACGCCGGGTACAAACTCGTGAGCACGGCACCGCCTACGAAGAGTGCGGCCAACCCGGTCCACAGCAGCGGCTCCGTCCAGATCGACATCGTGATCTGCACATCGGCGAGTTGGTTGAGGACAGGCAGGGCCAGCATGGAGAGCGCGATGCCGAAGAGCAAGGCGAGACCGTTCGTCAGCAGCGCCTCCAAGATGAACTGCGCGATGACGTTGCCTTTGGTGGCGCCAATCGCTTTGCGCACACCCACCTCCTTGGCGCGCTCCATGGCCCGTGCGGTGGAGAGGTTGATGTAGTTGATCCAGGCGATGAGCAGCACGAACACGCCCACCATGCCGAAGAAGTAGATCAGCTTGTAGTGCGCGCCCGCCTCGGTGTTAACGCCCGTTGACTCCAAGTGGATGGCGGTCACAGGCTGGAGGACCGTATTCAGTGCTGGCGACTCGATGAAGATCTCTGGATCGGCCTCGTGGAGTAGGTCGTCGAGCGTAGCGGCGGTGGCCAGAGGATCAGCATCGGCGTGGAGTTGGGCGTAGGTGGTAAAGTTGGTCCAGCCCCAGCCGTTGGTGTCGCGGTACTGACGAGTCTGCAGCAGGTCATGCATCGGGAGCAGCAGATCGAAGGCGAAATGCGAGCGGGACGGCACGTCGGCAAAGACACCCGCCACGGTGTACGTCCCCTGCACGATGGCGTGAAACTCCAGCGCCTGGCCGACGGGGTTGGCCTCGCCGAAGTACTTCTGGGCCGTCGTCGCCGAGAGGTACACCTCGCCCGGTGACGCCAAGGCGCCCTCCGCCTCACCACGGAAGATGTTGAGGTCGAACATGGTGAAGAAGGTGGAGTCGGCATAGCCGATGCCGGGCTCGCGGTAGAGTACCCGCTCCCCGGTGGGCGGCGTGTAGATGACGGTGTTGGAGCCCCAGTTGGGATGATAGCGCGTCACATGCTCTACCTCGGGCAGGTTGTCTTCCATCAAGCCCCGCAAGGCGTACCACGTGTCCACGCTGCGCGACTCGATGCCGCCCTCCACGTTACCGTCCGACACGACGCGGTAGAGCTGATCGCTCTTCTCGTGGAAGGTGTCGTAGCTGCTCTCGAAGGCCACATACTGGAAGATCAGCAGGCAGATGGCCATGCCGATGGCGAGTCCGCCGATGTTGAGCGCGGAGAAGAAGGCGCGTTTCTTCAGGTTGCGGGCGGCAATTTTGGTGTAGTTACCCAGCATGGTAGCACCGAAGTAGGATCGTTCGAGGAGAAAAGCGGGGGTGGATTTGACGAGCTGCCACACCGTCCAGCTCAGCGCAGAGCGGCGGCCTTCCTCGTCGCTGATGTAAGCGAACGCCTCGGCGAAGTCGCCCACGAGGATGTCGCGGCGGCCGCGTGGAGTCAGGCGTTCCAGCAGCCAGACGGCCCAGCCGGGAAGCTGGTGTTGCGGCCCTGTCATCCGACCAGCCGCAGTTGCGTGGCGATGTGCTCGGGCAGGCCCGTCCACATGGCGTCGTGCATGGCCCGTGCCTCGCGCAGCATGGCCAAGCCCTGGTTGGTGATGATGTACCGCTTGCGCGGCCGTCCCATGCGCTCAGCCGTAGGCGCCCCCTTTTCGGTCTTCAGCATGCCCTTGCGCACCAATCGGTCCAGCGGCACGTAGACGCCGCCCACCGAGAAGCGCTTGCCCGAGACCGCCTCTACCTCATCGCGGATGTTGAGCCCGTAGGCGTCCGCCTGCAGACGGCACACCACGAGGAGGAGGAGTTCTTCGGTTCGGGAAATGAGCTTCATGAGAGCACCTGCACAATTGGCTTTTTCTACTAAGTAGAGAAAGTCGAAAAGTTACGCAATCTCTCTAATTTTCTTGACCACGTGCTCAGGCTGCCGTGAGATTGCCTTTGGAAGGCCGCAAGGGCACTCGACAGGCGACGGCGTCTGCTGGCCAATATCCGCACTGCCTCAGCCTGGGAGCACTGCACGTCATCAGGGTGCGCAGCAGCGTCGTTCGGCCATAGCCGTGAACTAACAGCCCAGCCGCTGTTGGTTGAAATACGCGGCGAGGTCTTCAGGAACAGCCGTGAATCGCAGTACGAGGTCACTGGTCGAGGCGTCCATTACCTTAGCGTAGAGGTCGCCGGACGCCTTCGAGTCAGCGCTGGGCGGAATGATGAGCTTGAGGTTGTCGAGGCGTTTGAGCGGCGTGTCTACCCTCAAGCGGGCACCACCCGAAGCCAGGTGCGTCAGGGCGCCTTCGTACGTGGCGCTCCGCGTGCGCTTGCCATCGAGCAACCGGACCTGCACCGCCAGCGGCTCGTCCAGCTTGATGTATTCGACCTCAACCACAGGCAGCTTGACACTGAACGGCGCGCCAATGCCCTCCGCCTCCAGAATGCGGACGGGCTGTGCGAAGCCTTTCGTCGAGATTTCCATCTCGCGCCCAATCTGCACGTCGGCTGCGAGCGCATGTCGTGTGGCCTCAGAGATGAGCACCTGTCCGCCCACGGTGTAGGACTCAATACGGCTTGTCAGGTTGACGCTGCTGCCTACGGCGCCGTATTTCATCCGCAGCTTCGAGCCGATGTTGCCCACGATCACCTCGCCTGTGTGGATGCCGATGCCCATGTCGAGCGCCGGGAACCCCTTCTCGGCGAGCGTCGCATTGACCTCGGCCATGCGGTTCTGCATCTGGATAGCACACGCCACCGCCCGATCCGCATCGTCGGGGCGCTGCGTGGGGGCGCCAAAGATGACGAAGATGGCATCGCCGATGAACTCGTTAATGGTGCCCTGGAAGCTGTCGATGACTTCGGCCATCGCGCCCAGGTAGATGTTCAGCACCTCAACGACATCCTCCGGCGCCAGCCGTTCGGAGAGCGTCGAGAACCCGCGCAGGTCGGACATCAGCAAGGTCGCCTGCACCTTCTGCCCCCCCAGTGTGAGGCCTTCGGGCGAGTCGAGCACTGACGAGGCCACCTCGGGCGAGAGGTAGAGCCCGATACTGGCCTCGGCGCGCAGCGCCTTGCGCTCGCGCCGCAGCGCCTGCGTGGCTTGCTCCAGCGTGATGTCGAGGTCGTCGAGGTCGAGCGGCTTGACGAGGAAGTCGAACGCGCCCCAGTTCATGGCCTTGCGGATGTTCTCCATGTCGCCGTAGGCCGTCACCACGATCGCTTTCACCGCCCGTTTCAGCTCGTTGATGCGCCGGAGCAGCGTGAGCCCATCCATGCGCGGCATGTTGACATCCGTGAGCATGATGGCGATGTCGTCGTGCGCGCTCAGCACCTCCAACGCGTCTATCCCATCGGAGGCAAAACTCAGCTGCACCTCGCCCTTGCGGATGCGGCGCCGGAGGCGCTGCCGGATGATGAACTCGACATCGGGCTCGTCATCGACGACGAGGATGTGCAGGGTGGATTCCGATGGAGCAGCAGGCATCAGCGGCGACGGTATCGAACACGCGAGGAGGTTCTTTACCTAACGGATGAGACTCAGCGTTGATGCGCTTCGGCCAAACCTTCGCAAACAAAAACGCCCCTCGACGCCGAAGCACCGAGGGGCGGATCGCTCAAACACGAGCTGGCTATTCAGGCTTGGTCAGCGCAGTCAGGAACGAGGTCAGCGTCTCGCCGCGCATCCGGCGGACCTTCACGATGAACGTCTCGCCCGACTCCAAGTCGCCGTAGACCGCCTTGAACGCTCGCATCGACGTGACCGCTTCGCGATCGGCTTCTACGATGATGTCGCCGCGGCGCAGGTTGCCCTCGCGGTAGGCGATGCTCGACTGCTCGACCTGCGCCACGAGTACACCGTCTACATCTTCCTCAATGTTGAGGCTTTGACGGTCATTCTCGGTGAGGTCACGCAGCTCTAGGCCTAGCGCCTCCATGTTGTCGGGCGCACGCTCCACCCGGGGGGCAGGATTCCCCATCTGCTCGTCCAGGTCCCCCCGGTCGCCCAACGTCACATCGAGATCGAGGCGACGGCCTTCGCGCTCGACCTCCAGGTTCACACGGTCGCCCGGGGCCTGATTCGCGATCATCGTACGCAGCTGGTTGGAGTCCTGCAGCGTGGTGCCATCGACAGCCACAATGATGTCGCCTTCGCGAAGGCCTGCGCGCTCAGCGGGCGAGTCCGGCGTAATCACCTCGATGCCTGCGGCGCCGCGCGGCACATCAAGCGCCCGCGACAGCGACTCGCTCACCGGGCCAAACTGCACGCCCAGGTAGCCCCGCGCCACCGTTCCGTTGTCGATCAGCTGTGTCGCCACGTTTTCCACGACGTCGACGGGGATGGCAAA
The DNA here is from genome assembly GCA_038747545.1 of Bacteroidota bacterium. GTDB lineage: Bacteria > Bacteroidota > Rhodothermia > Rhodothermales > JBCCMF01 > JBCCMF01. The sequence continues at coordinate 28,866 of JBCDJT010000003.1, read as the reverse complement.
GCCGATGCCTTGGCTACCGCCCGACCGGCTCAGGATGGCCGAGTTGATGCCGATGATTTCACCGCGGAGGTTCACGAGCGGTCCACCCGAGTTGCCTGGGTTGATGGAGGCATCGGTCTGGATGAACGCAGAGAACACGTTGAGGCTGTTGATCTGCTGCCCCGTGCGGCCAATGGCGCTCACGATGCCCGCCGTGGCGGTGTTGCCCAGGTCCTGGGAAAGCGGCGACCCAAACGCCATCACCCACTGCCCTACGCGGATGTCGTCGAACTCGCCAAAGGAGGCGTACGGCAGGTCGTCCACATCGACCTTGATGACTGCAAGGTCACTGCCCGGGTCGGTGCCAATGACTTCGGCATCGTAGAACGTGCCATCGTTCATCCGCACCTCCAGCTCAGCCGCGCCGTCGATGACGTGGTTGTTGGTGACGATGAAGCCGTCCGGCCGCACGACCACGCCCGAGCCGAGGCCCGAGCTGCGGAACTCCCGCGGGTTGTCTTGCCCCTGGCCAGGACGCTGTGGCTGGAAGAACTCGAAGAGCGGGTTCTGCATCTGCGGCGCCTCGCGCACCACCTCGGCGCGGATCTGCACCACGGAGGGGTTCACGCGGTCAGCGACGTTGGTAAACGCATCTTCCAGGCTCACGACCGCTGTGGAAGGCTGTAGCGGCTTGCGCTCATCGGGCAGCACGCTGGCATCCGAGCGCGTGCCTACCGCATCGCCCAAGTTGAGCCAGTTGGCACCAGCGGTGGTGAAGAAGGCCCCCGCCATGAACGCGAGGGCGATGAGAAAGAGCAGTGGGGTTCTATTTCGGGAGCTCATAGGTGATCTCTGCTTATGGTTTGCAAAAGCAATACAGGCTGCTGCCAGATTGTCAGGCTAAGCTGCGGTACGGAGTGGTGGAAAAAAACGTGCCGCCGCAAATTTTCGTATAGCGCAACGCTGGGCTGTGTTCATACGAGGCCGTAACGATGCCGCGAAAGGACAGCGTTGTATAGCCCGCTGGACCGTTTCTCGTCCCTGACTCCCCGCCTCTGCCACGGCCCTGACGGCTTGCCATAGGGCACAGACACCACCATGCATTTAAACAGGGGCACGGTAGCCACGGACTGACATAACGGTGGCACACCGAGGCGGTATCCTGGGGCCCCTCACGTCCTCCCAACCCGACTCAGGTTCTCCATGACCTACCTCAAACGCGCACAAGACCTCTGCGCTCAAACCGAAACCGACATCTTCGCCGCCCTCGACGCCTACTACGCTGACGATGTCGAAATCATCGAAGCCAACGGCGAAACGTTCCACGGCAAGGAGGTGCAGCGTGGGCGCATCCTTGAGTGGCAGCAAGGGCTTGATGGCTTCCACGGCGCTGGCATCAGCGCCATCACCGCCAACGAAGACGCCTGCATCACGATGATCGAGTCGTGGACCGATGCCACCTTCAAGGAAGGCGGGCGCATGCGCTTCGAAGAGGTCGCCGTTCAGACCTGGAAGGGCGACAAGATCGTGCGCGAGCGGTTCTACTACTTCGCAGGCTGAGCGGCCTCGTTCACAGCCTACCAGCGGTCGTCTTGGCATGCCGAGGCGACCGCTGTGCGTTTGTGCGACATGCATCTCTGGCGGCGCAAGGGTATGTTTTAGCACTCTCCACATGCCCACGTCTTTGATGCGCCTCTTCTTTGCTTTTGCCCTCTTCGCCGTCTTGGCCGCACCACAGGTACAGGCGCAGTGGCACCCCGACACGGCCTACGTGCTCGTTCGGTCAGACGACCTCGGCATGAACCACGCGGTTAACCAGGCGAATACTATGCTCGCTGATTCGGGCCTTCCGTTTTCCGCATCGGTGATGTTCGTCGCGTCATGGTACCTGGAAGCGGTGGAGATGCTACGCGAGCACCCGGAGGTGGCTGTAGGCGTACACCTCACACTCAACGCCGAGTGGCACTGGCCCCGCTGGGGTCCTATCACGGGCACGGTTGCCGCGCCTTCGCTAGTAGACAGCACGGGCTACTTCCACGCAGGCTGGGATGGTCTCTTCGCGGGCGAGGGGCCTCATTTGGACGAAGTAGAGGCCGAGCTGCGCGCCCAAATCGAGCGTGCTTTGCAGACAGATCTGCCCATCCACTACATAGACGCTCATATGGGAGCCGCCCAAGGCACGCCAGAGCTACGCGCTCTCACCGAGCGTCTCGCCGATGCCTACGGCCTTGGTATCTCCGGCACCTATGAGGAAAACAGCTTCTCGATCTATGCCGTTGCCCCTGAAGCCAAGCCCGACAGCCTGCTTGCTCGTCTCGCTCGGCTCACTCCGGGGCAGGTCCACCTGCTCGTGAGTCACCTCGGGCTCGAAACCCGTGAGATGCAGGCCCTGACGGATCAGAATCCGGGTGGATTGGCCGATGTAGCCACGCACCGGCATGCCGAGTGGCAGGCGCTCACCGACCCTCGGCTGCAGGCGTGGATGCGCACAGCCCCCGTCCGGTTCATTACCTACGCCGACCTCTTGCGCCGACAGCCGTAAGCAGCGTACCCTCTTCTACCGGAAGCGCTTCTGCTTCTTGCTCTCACCAGTCACAGGTAGCCCCATGGCCATTGCCAAAGTTCTCGAAGTCATCGCCGAGTCCGACGTCAGTTGGGAAGACGCCGCGCGCAATGCGGTCAGTGAAGCCTCCAAGTCAGTGCGCAACATCAAGCACCTCTATGTGAAGGATATGCAGGCCATCATCGACGACGGACAGATCGTGAAATACCGGCTGAACGCCAACCTGACCTTCGTGGTCGAATAGCTTAACACACAAGTGAAAGGCCCGGCCTCTCTCGAGGTCGGGCCTTCCATACTAGCGACTCACCACATGACGGGATTCATTTCACCATCAGCCGTAGGTGATATTCATCGATCATACGTGGGACTTTAGTCACATGGCTATCGCTCTCGGTTTTTTGGGTATTGCCACTCCAGCATACATTGCTATCCTATTCCGTGTGGCGGCGTCATCATAAAGAAGCCTTTTGCGTCTGCATATACCTAGGACGGTGTACATCTCAGCATTTATGTGAGTACGCGCTTTTTTTCAATCTTTCAGGCCACTCCCCCTTTACTTTTCTTCGAGACACGCTGTGCAAGACGATATAACTTGGCCATCCGCATGTTAGATCTCTGCCTGCACGATCCCCCCAGCCGCCCATGAGAATAGCCCTCTACCCTGGCACCTTTGATCCCTTCACCTATGGTCACCTTGATGTCCTTGAGCGCGGGCTCCGTGTGGTGGACCACATCGAGGTGACCGTGGCGATCAACGCCAGCAAAAGGACGCTTTTCAGCATTGAAGAACGCTGTGACTTGGTTGAGGCCAGCATACAGCATCTGGAAAACGTGTCGGTGGTGCCCTTCGAAGGGTTGCTGGTGAAGCACGCCGAAGCGCGAAACGCGGCGTGTTTGCTGCGGGGCTTGCGGCAAGTGAGTGATTTCGACTACGAGTTTCGGATGGCCTTCGCCAACAGGCGCCTCGCACCAGACCTCGAGACCATCTTTCTGATGACTTCTGAAGAACACTTCATGGTCAGCTCCTCTATCGTGCGGGACGTACACTACTGGGGGGGCGACCTCTCCACGTTTGTACCGCCGCCCGTGCTAAAAGCGCTCTCAGGAAAACCGACGGCGCAAAATCCGTGAAGCAGGCTGGGCTATGGCGTAAAAAGTGGTAGTTTCGAGGCTCCTCCCTCTGCCTCGTCTCAACCCTACGCCTGCGCCATGCCCCTAACGCTCGACCTCAACCCCCGCGTTGCCGCCATGCAGCCCTCCGCCACGATGGCGATGACGGGCCGCGCCAAGGAACTGCGCCGTCAAGGCCTGCCGATCATCGGCCTGAGCGCGGGCGAGCCGGACTTCGCCACCCCTGCGCCGATCTCTGCCGCGGGCAAGCAGGCCGTGGACGACGGCTACACGCACTACACGATGAACGCAGGCATGCCGGAGCTGCGCGAGGCGGTCTGCCGCAAGCTGGCGCGCGACTGCGGGCTGACGTATACGCCCGACCAGATCTTGTGCTCGAACGGGGCCAAGCAGTCGGTGGCGCTGGCCATCATGGCGCTCGTGCGCCCCGGCGACGAGGTGCTGATCCCGGCGCCCTACTGGGTCAGCTACCCCGAGATGACGCGGCTCGCAGGCGGTACGCCAGTCAGCGTGCAAGGCACCATCGATAACGCCTACCTCCTCACGCCGGAGCAGCTGGACGCCGCCATCACCCCGCAGACGCGGATGCTCATCCTCAACTCGCCCTCCAACCCGACGGGCGCCGTTTACAGCCCGGAGCAGTTGGAAGCACTCGCCGCGGTACTGCGGAAGCATCCGCACGTGTTCGTCCTCTCCGACGAGATCTACGAGTACATCGTCTTCGACGCCGAGCACCTTGCCTTCGCCAGCCTGGACGGCATGTACGAGCGCACGATCACGGTGAACGGATTCTCCAAGGGCTACGCCATGACGGGCTGGCGCCTGGGCTACCTCGCGGCTGATGTGGCCATCACCAAGGCCTGCGCCAAGATCCAGGGCCAGACCACATCGGCACCGTGCGCGATCACGCAGCGCGCCGGGATCGCAGCGCTGGAGATGGACCACGCGCCCATCAGTGCCATGGTCAAAGCCTTCCGCGAGCGCCGCGACTACGTACTGGGCGAGTTTGCGACGATGGAGGGCGTGCGCTGCCCCAAGCCCGAGGGTGCGTTCTACGTCTTCCCGGATGTTTCGGCCTACTACGGCAAGACCTCGCCGAGCGGCCGCGCCATCACGGACAGCTCGTCGCTGTGCTTCTACTTGTTGGAAGAGCACCACGTCGCTCTCGTTCCCGGCAGCGCCTTCGGCGACCCCAACGGGGTCCGCATCTCGTACGCGGCGGCCATGAGCGATCTGGAAGAGGCCATGCGGCGCATCAAGGCAGGGCTCGGTGCGCTGACATAACGTTCACGCCCCAGAGAAACTGCAGCCACTAGCTCGCGTAGGCGGACGGCTCAACTTTCCCGCTGCTCTCTGCCCGTTTGGAACCGCTCGCGCTGCCGCCCAAGACGTACAAGGATCGCTACGGCGTACACCTGACGCTGTTCGTAGCTACGCTGCTGACGACGGTGTTCTCGGGCGGGCAGTTGGCCGGGCGGATGCTGGCGTATGAGGCGCAGGGCGATCCACTCTTTATGCTCCCGCTTGGTGGGGAACTGCCGTTTCCGGTACACCTGGGGCTGATCCTGGACGGGCTGCGTTTTGCAGGGGCGCTGCTGCTCTTCCTCACCGTCCATGAGTTCGGGCACTACTTTGCGGCGCGCTATCATCGGGTGGACACCTCACTGCCGTACTACATCCCGCTGCCGCTGGTGGGCTTCGGCACGCTGGGCGCTGTGATCCGCATCCGCGAGCCCATCCCCAGCACACGCAAGCTGTTCGACATTGGCGTGGCGGGTCCGCTGGCGGGGTTTGTGGTGGCGCTCGGCTTCTTGATCTACGCGCTGGCCACGCTGCCGCCGCCCACCTACCTCAACGACGTCCCCGGCCATGAGGCGCTCAAGAGCTTCATCGGCGAGCACGGCATTTTTCCGCTGGAGCGCCTGAGCGAGGCAGGCGACGAGAACGCCCTAGTGCTGGTCATTGGCGAGACCCCGCTCTATTGGCTGATGACGCAGTTCTTCGACCACGTGCCGCCCAACTACGAGGTACTACACTACCCTTACCTATTCGGCGCGTGGCTGGGGCTGTTCTTCACCGCACTTAACCTGCTGCCCGTGGGGCAACTGGATGGTGGGCACATCCTCTATGCGCTCGTAGGCGAGAAGTGGCACGCCCGGCTGGCGCGCGGCTTCGTGGTGCTGCTGCTGTTCTCCGGCGCACTCGGCTTCCTTGTGGAGGTCGTGCCCGACCTCGCGTATTGGCACCCGCTGGCCGGGCAGCTCTCGTGGTTCATCCTGGCGTCCATCCTCTACTTCTTTCTGTCCCGGATCTTCAAGGGCGATCACAAGCTCATCGCACCCGCCTTGCTCGTGCTGATCGCTGCCGTGGCCGTCACCTCGCGCATCGGCACGTTCGCTGTCGACTACGGCTACTCGGGATGGCTGATCTGGTGCGTGCTGATCGTGTTCTTGATCCGCGTGGAGCACCCGCCCGTCTTGCGGCCGCAGCCGCTCACGCGGGGCCGCCGTATCCTGGCGTACCTGAGCATCATCATCTTTGTGCTCTGCTTCAGCATCAAGCCGATCTCCATCGTGTGACTTGGGATCGCAGGTCTGAAAGTCGGAAGTCGGAAGTCGGAAGGTCAAAGGGGGTGCCCTACGCTTTCAAGGCGGCCCTCCTTCAGCTTCTCGCGCATGCGCCACCGAACTCGCGCATCACGGACCTGCGACTTGCGGACCTGTGACTTGCGGACCTGCTGGCCCTTCCTGAACTTCGGAGCAGGCATAGCGGTAGAGCTTTATACCGCATCTAACCAACGCTGCTAGCCCGATGAACCGTGATACTGCCCTCGCCCACCTCGCCGACACCGACACCTGGGATCTGATCATTGTGGGCGGAGGCGCAACGGGCCTTGGCATCGCTGTGGAGTCGGCCACGCGTGGGTACAAGACGCTGTTGGTGGAGCAGCACGACTTCGCCAAGGGGACGTCCAGCCGCAGCACCAAGCTGGTACACGGTGGCGTGCGGTACCTGCAGCAGGGCAACGTGGCGCTGGTGCTGGAGGCCCTACGCGAGCGCGGCCGCCTCTTGCGCAATGCAGCCCACCTGGTACACGACCTGCCGTTCGTCGTCCCCAACTACGACTGGTGGGAAGGGCCGTTCTACGGCATCGGCATGAAGGTGTATGACCTGTTGGCGGGGCGCTCCGGCTTCCCAACGTCGAGCCACCTCTCGCGGAAGGAAACGCTAGAGCGCCTGCCTACCATTGAGCCAGAGGGGCTGCGCGGCGGCGTCATCTACTACGACGGGCAGTTCGACGATGCACGCCTCGCCATCAACCTCGCCCAGACTGCAGCCGACCACGGCGCTGCCCTGCTCAACTACGCCCGCGTCACGGCGCTGACGAAGCACAACGAGGTGGTGAGTGGCGTCATCGTGCATGACATGGAGAGCGAGACGGAGCACGAGGTGCGCGGGCGCGTGGTCGTCAACGCCACAGGGGTCTTCACCGATGCCGTCCGCCGCATGGACGATCCGGCCGTAAAGCCGATGGTCCAGCCCAGCCAGGGCGTCCACATCGTGCTCGACCGCAGCTTCCTCCCCGGCGACAGCGCCATCATGGTCCCCCGCACCGACGACGGCCGCGTGCTGTTTGCCATCCCGTGGCATGATCGCATCGTCGTGGGCACCACCGACACGCCCGTCGAGGCGCCGCTGCTGGAGCCGCGTGCCTACCCGGACGAGGTCGCGTTTATCCTCGAACACGCCGCGCGCTACCTCACCAAAGACCCGACGCGAGCCGACATCAAGAGCGTCTTCGCCGGCTTGCGGCCGCTGGTGAGTGCCAATCCCGATGGCAACACCTCAGCGATCTCGCGCGACCACACGCTCCACATCTCGCACACAGGCCTCGTCACCATCACGGGCGGCAAGTGGACCACCTATCGCCAGATGGCCGAGGAAACCGTCGATAAGGCGGCTGTGATTGCCCACCTCGACGAGCGGCCCACGGCCACCAAAGACCTCGCGCTGCACGGCTGTGCCGACCCCGACACGCTGAGCGGCTACGGGCATCTTGCCGTCTACGGCAGCGACCTCCCCCCCGTGAAGCAGACCCTGCAAGAGGGCGAAGGCTGGGATGCGCTGCTCCACGACGACCTCCCCTACCATGCGGGCGAAGTCGTGTGGGCTACGCGCAACGAGATGGCACGCACCGTGGAGGATGTGCTCGCCCGCCGCACCCGAGCACTGCTTCTCGACGCCAGCGCTAGCATCGAGGCCGCGCCCGCTGTGGCGCGCCTCATGGCCGACGAATTCGGGCACGACGAAGCCTGGATCAATGCGCAGGTCGATGCCTACACGCGCGTGGCAACGGGCTACCTGGGGTAGCGCTCGCTCAGTGCTCGCTGCGGATGACCCACTCCATCGCCTGGCGCGTCAGCTCACGGCCGCTGCCCACGTTGAGCTTGGCTTTGATCCGCTCGATGTGCGACTCCACGGTCTTCACGCTCAGGGTTAGGATCTCCGCGATCTGCCGGGGCGACTTGCCCTCGCCGAGCAGTTGGTATACCTGCAGCTCGCGGTCGCTCAAAGCAGAGGTGGGGTTGTCGCTGGCCGGGAGCTTGCCATCCACCATCTGCTGGAACAGCTGCGCGGAGACCGCCTCGCTCACGTAGATCTGGCCTTGCAGCACATGCCGGATGGCTTCGACGATGTTATCCGTCGCGTTCTGCTTTGTGATGTACCCCAGCGCCCCGGCTCGGATGACGCGCTCGGCGTACGTCATTTCGTCGTACATCGACAGCACCAGAATGATTAACTCGGGATGGAACGCCTTGAGGTCTTGGATCAGGTTGAAGCCGCTCGTTGACTTGAGCGACAGGTCAACGATGGCTAGGTGCGGCTTGCTGGCCTCGACGGCAGTCAGCGCATCGTGGGCATCTTCTGCCTCGGCACAGATCGTGAGATCGGGCTCGCGCTCGATGATCGTGCGCATGCCTTCGCGGATGATGGGATGGTCATCCACCAGAATAATTTTCGTCAGCTTCGCCATAATAGAGATGAGGTTGAGCCTGGAAGGGGCAGGAAACAGCGTGGCGACGTGGTGATGCGTCCATAGTAAGGTGCTTCCCAACCGTTCTGCAAACGGAAACAGGCCTGTTGGGATATCTACCCAATGGGCTTCTCAAACACCATGAAGTGCTGCAAGGGCAGAATCTCTTTCGTCTCGCGCAGCTTGAGCCCAGCCGCCTGCATCTCGCGCTGCGCCTGGTCTTGCGTAATGCGCCGCACAGACGGCACCGAGAGCGTAGCATCTTCACCGCGGTACTCCACCAGAATGAGGCGGCCACCCGGCTTGAGCGCCGACACAATGTGGCCCATCATCTCACGCGGGTGCGAGAACTCGGTGTATGACGCCACGATCAACACCACATCCACATCGCCTTGCTCCAGGTTGGGGTTCTGCGGCGTGCCCACAACGGTTTCGATGTTGCCGAGCCCGAGGCTGTCGGCGGTGGCGGCGAGTTGGGTGAGGGCTTCCGTGTCGATGTCTACGGCCAGCACCTTGCCACGCGGCACGACGGGACTCAGGCGGAACGTAAAGAACCCCGTGCCCGCCCCGATGTCGGCGATGACGTCGTTGGCATCGAGATCCATGGCGCGGATGACCCGCTCGGGCAGCTCGGCGTCTTCCCGGGTGGGGCGGCGGTGCCACGCAGTGTCTTGGTTCACGCTCAGCGTGGCAATCTCGCGCCCCAGGTAGAACTTCCCCGTCCCCTCAGAGTGCCGCGCCTCGCGGTAGAGGTAGCCGTCGCCCGCGTCGGATGTGCTGCATGCTATCGCTCCTGTCCATACTACCAGGACGAGCGGAATCCACATCGGAGGGAAACGAAACGAAACGCGCATGGAGATGAGGATCGTGAGCCGTACGTAGGCCAATGCCTATACGTCAAGCGGCGCGTTTTGATCGGGCGCGCTCAGGGCTCCGGCGTACAGCAGGTACGGACGATGGCGCGGGGGGCCACCAGATTCTGATTGGCTTTCCCCTACTGCACTACGTCATGCGCCTACACGTTGCCAGAGGCATCCCTCCAACGTGAGGCCTGGCCCGAACGCCATCGCGATGCCGCAGCTGAGGCCGGAGGCGCCCGCGGCACGCTGGGCACGGTGCTCGGCGAGGAAACGTTCGAGGACGAACAGGATGGTGGGCGAGCTCATGTTGCCGTGGTCGCGGAGGACGCCCAGGCTGTGGCGGAGGTCGGCATCGGACAGGTTCAGCACGGCTTGCGCCTTGTCTACGATGGCGCGGCCGCCCGGGTGAATCGCCCAGAAGTCGAGGTCCGCAGGCGCCAGATCGTGCGGCGCGAGCAGGCCGTCGAGGTAGGCGGGCAGTTGCTGGGCCAGCACGGCAGGCACGCGCGGCGAGAGGCCCATGTCGAAGCCGTGGTCGCCGATGGCCCAGGTCATATGGCCCATCGAGTCGTCGTCGAGGACGCAGTGCGAGGCCGTGTACGCCAGCTCCCCGTCAGCGTCTGCCGCCTCACGCGCCGACAGCACAGCGGCAGCTGCGCCATCGGAGAAGATGGCGTTGATGACGGCTTGCTCAAGCGTCTCGGAGACCTGAAAGTGGAGTGTACACAGCTCTACACACACCATCAGCACGACGGCATTGGGGTCGCTCTGGCAGAAGCTGTTGGCTACGCGCAAGCCGTTGAAGGCGGCGTAGCAGCCCATAAACCCGATGACGGTGCGCTGCGTGCTCGGCTTGAGGCCCAGGCGCTTCACCAGCTCAATGTCGAGGCCTGGCGCGAAGAAGCCCGTACACGTCACTGCGATCACGTGCGTCACCTCGTCCACCGTGCGGCCGGCCTGCGCCAGCGCGTCGCGGGCCACCTGCTCGGCCAGCGGCACAGCGGCCTCGCGGTAGAGGGCGTTGCGCTGGCCCGTCGTTGGGGCGGGCTGGAGCGACCAGTCCGGCGGGTAGAAGGTAAAGTCGGCGGCATCGGCCTTGCCGTAGTCCACCACGCACGAGTGCCGCTGGTCAATGCCCGAGCGCTCGTAGATCGCGGGGATGCGCTTTCGGATGGGCGCGGGCAGGCTCGTCACGCGCTGCATGAAGTCCGACGCGTAGGACTGCGAGCGGGTGAGTGGCGGGTGGCCGGTGGCGATGGCGTCGAGGACGGTGTGGCGAGGCACAGGCGCAGCAGCTTGGTGGCGAAGAGGTGTCGGTCAACAGAGGCTGCATGGTACGCCATCGCGGCGCGGCGTGCTGCAACGTTTTCCGGGCTCCGCTAGAACGCGCCACTTCGCCAATTATGCGACACGCCGCAGCCGCGTTACGGCAGGGACGTTGCCCGAATCGGCAGCCTGCTGGACGAGATCGGAGGCCGCAAGCCGATACGCCTCGCTGAGCGTGGGGAAGTTGAAGATGTTCTCCAAGAAAACGCGCACGTTGTTGCCATTCAGCAGCGCCATCTGCCCCACATGCACCAGCTCGGTAGCGCCATCGCCCACCACATGGACGCCGAGCAGCTTGAGGTCGGAGGCGCGGGCGATGAGCTTGAGCATGCCGTCTTCGATGCCGCCAATCTGCCCGCGTGCCACCTGCGCGAAGTCGGCGCGGCCGATGAGGATGTCGCCGTGCTGGGCGCGCGCCTCGTCTTCCGAGAGGCCCACGCTGCCCAACTCGGGTACGCCATAGATCCCGACGGGCACTACGTTGAATGCATGGCCCGGGTCGCGGTTTTGCAGGTGGCACATGGCGCGGCGGCCTTGCTCCATCGAGCTCGCCGCCAGCGATGGCGGGCCGATCACATCGCCCACGGCGTAGATGTAGGGCACCGACGTTTGGTAGTGGGCGTTGACGCTGATCAGGTTGCGGCGGCCTTGCACCACACCCTCCGTCTCCAGGCCAAGGCCTTCCACGTTGGCAAACCGCCCGAGCGCCACGAGCATCTTGTCCGTCGCGATAACCTCGCCCGAGGCCAGCCGCGTGGTTACCTGCGAGGCCCCGTCCCACTCGACGTGCTCGATCTGCTGATCGCCCAGGTAGCGGCCACCGTGCCGCTCAAGCGTGGCCACAAACTTACCCGTCAGCTCCGCGTCCATGAAGGCGAGGGGGCGACTGCCTCGGTCGATGATGGTCACCGCAACGCCTAGCATCGCAAAGATCGACGCGTACTCGCAGGCGATGACGCCACCGCCCAGTACCGTGAGCGACTGCGGCAGGTAGAGCATGCTCAGGATCGAGTCGCTGTCTAGGATGTGCTCGTGATCCACCGGGATCTCGGGGGGCTTGCGCGGCCGTGAGCCGGTAGCCAAAACAATGGCCTCGCCCCGCACGAGGGTTGTGGTGCTGTTCACATGGCGGATAGCGACACCGTGATCGCCCACGAGGCGGCCTCGTCCATGATAACACGTGACCCCCGCCCGCTCCAGCTGTGCCGCCAGCGCCGTGCCATAGGCGGTGAGCACGTGCTCCAGCCTGCTCATCAGCGAGGCGACCTCCAAGCCATCGTGTAGCGTGACCTCGAAGGCGGCGGCCTGCTGCTTCATACGCTGCAGGCTCAGGGCAGCCTCGCGGAGCGTTTTGCTGGGGATGGTACCCGTGTAGACGCATGCGCCGCCCACCTGGCGTCCACTTTCAATCATCGCGACGTGCTGCCCGGCGTGTGCGGCTTGCAACGCGGCCTGCTGGCCTCCTGGACCGCTCCCGATAACAACAACGTCGTAGGTCTGCATGCCTTTACCTCGTTAACAGCTGGACAACATCGAGAACTGCCGAGCGCATTTCGATCAGGCGGTTCACATCGGCTTCTGAGAGCCCCAGCTTTTCGTAGGCTGGGTCCTGGCGGATGTCGTCCAAGCGGATGGTCCGGGGGCGAACGAGCCATGTCGCCAGGCGGTCGGCGCCGTACACCATGCGCACGGCGCCAGCGTACACCCCCGCGGAATCAGGCGAGCGGTAGTACAATGCCGCACTCGAAACGGCCTGTGGAAGCTCCCACTGCTCGAACACGAGCACGGAAGCCTCGATCTCGAATTCTTCCATCAGTTGGAATGCGTAGGGCCCCGGCAAGGGCGGCCAGCCAGAGCTACGCTGTACGTGGACGATGGTCTGGAGCACGGCGGCCTGCCCAGCGGTGTGCAGCAAGCCCATCAGGAATTGTCCCTCTGCATTCGTGCGGAGCATCGCAGCCATCTCGCGGCCATACGTGCCGGATGCTGCGGCATGCCGCCATAGCGCCTTGACCTCATCCTCGTAGCCCGGCGCCTCGAAGACCTTGCCTCCCAACGCCAGCCCGAATGCAATCTCGCTGATGGCGGTGGACCCGAGGCGAATCACCGCTTGGATGAGCGATACGGCAGGGCGCCCCGTCGTGTAGATGCCGGAGTTGGCTACCTGCAATACGCTAGCGGCTAAGGCTTGGTCGCGGTGGATAAGGTTGGAGAGCTTTTGGGCATTGAGATCAGGGTCGTGACTCATCGCCAGCACCTCGCTGGCAATTTCAGGCAAAACGGGCAGCACCATATTGCCGGTGCGCAAACGCTCCTCGATGCGTGCGCGGTAGCGGTCCAATACGGCTGCTTGGTTAGGCGACAGGGTACGCGTAGTAGGCATTAGGCTTTCAAAATTAATGGTGTACAAACCGTCTCAGACGCACATCGCATCCACGACCGACATCACGGTGGGTGCTTTCTCCAACACAGCGTCTACTTCCTCGGGATACATGTTGAGCGCGGCGAAGACAGGATCGGCTTTTAACTCGGTCTTGAGCGCGGGCTTCTCGCTCAGGAGCCACGTCGCCAGCATATTCGACACATAGGTGATCTTGGTCTCGTCCTCGAAGCTGGGCGCCTGCGCGTATAGCTTGTGGTAGGCCGTCGTCGTCTCCACACGCTCGGGCAGCTTCCACGCCTTCACCAGCGCAAGCCCCACCTTCACGTTGAAATGATCGAGCAAGCCCTCGACTTCGCTAGGCGAGGGCGGAGCGAGCGGGAGCATGTCTCGCAGCTTCGACAGGATCTGTAGCGTCACAGGCTTGCCAATCTCGTGCAGCAGTCCTGAGAGGAACTGGCCCTCCACGTTCAGGCGCTTCATGCGCGCGATCTCCTTGCCGTAGGTGGCTGCAATGATGGCGTGTTGCCACTGGTAGCGCATCTGCTTCTCATAGCCCAGCGCGTTGAACACCTTGCCCTTGACGGCCACGCCAAACGCGATGTCGCCAAGGGTGCGGGCGCCGAGCCGGGTCACGGCCTGGGTGAGGGACACGATGGGGCGGCCCGGGCTGTAGCGGGCAGAGTTGGCTACACGCAGCACCTGTGCTGCCAGCGCTTGGTCTTGGTGTACCAGCCGCGAGAGCTTGCGGGCGTCAATGTCGACCCCGCTGGTCATTGCCATGACGCGCTGGGCCACCTCAGGCAGAACCGGCAGCTCGAGCGCGTCGCGCTGCAGGCGCACGTTGATGGCGTTACGGTACCATACAACGGGGGATAGCGAAGACAAGGAGGAGGCGGAGCCCATCGGGAAGGTTTTCCAGAACTACGGGAATCATAACGCGTGCTTCTATCATCGTCAGAAAGCGGTCCGTCGTTAAGCCACGCCACAAATCCAGGCGCCTCCCCACACCGGAGGGGCGCTGCTACCCGGCAAAGACAACACCACGACCGAGAAACGCAAACGGGTCGGCGAGGGGGATAGCGCCAGGGGCCGTGGCGGTACAACGATGCACCTCGGCCGCATACTGCTGGGCCGCTTGGGCCGCGTCCGGGCGGTTCATGCCATGGGCCAGCTGCGCCGTAGCGGCCGCAGCGTAGACGGCGTCGAGGCCATAGGGGGCGTGGCTGAGGCAGGGTACCACCTGATGGCGATGCTCGTGCTGCCCTTCGGAGAGCACCTGCACGTCGTAAGGGCCGGTCACGCGCTCTACGCCGCGCAGCACCAGCGCGTCCACCTTGAGGCGCATGCGCATCTGTCGGGCGGCGGTCACAAGGTCGGACGGCTCTCAGATGGGCACGCCCGTAAGGCGCTCGGCTACGTCATCATCCATGATCGCAAGGCTGACCTGTGGCGCCAGGAAGAGGCCCACGGCCTCCAGTAGGTCCGCTGGGATGCGACCGTATTGGTCACGCGGGAACGCGTTGAGGTCGAGGACAACGGTATCAAGCCAGTGCATCTCCAGCAGGCTCGCCACCGTCTCGATGGTGCCCAGCGTAGCCAGGCTACCGATGAGGGCCGCGTCAAGCGGGCGGTGCTCGGCGAGGTCGGCCAGTTGGGCTTCGATGAACGACGTGGGCAGCGGCTGGAGTAGGCGGCCCGAGGCGCTTCGGATGGCCGTGGGCACGGGGAGGGCGGTAGCACCATGAGCACGCAAGGCGCCTACGGTAGCCTGCACGCCGCCACGATGCATGGCGGTGGCTTCACCGATCACCGCGCACGAGAGGGAAGCTGCCAAAACGAGGGTGGGTTTGGAGTCAGAACGGGGCCCGGCGTGCCGGGTTGGAGAGCGATGGGTTCAGTATCGGCAGGAGACGTGGGTTTTGAAGACCGAGTATGACATTGTGATCGCGGGCGCTGGCCTGGCCGGAGCGGCGGCTGCCGTGGCCCTCAGCACGCGCTTCAGCGTGGCTGTGCTGGAGGCCGAACGTCCAGCGGCGGGCGCCTCGGGGGCGGCGGCAGGGCTCGTCAACCCGTTCCTGGGCCGCAAAGCCAACCCGACGTGGCGCATGCGCGACGCCCTCGCCGCCTTCTACCGCCTGCTCGATGCTGCCGACGCCCGCGGCCTGCTCGACGCGCGCGGCGTCCTCCGCCCCGCACCGTCGCCCAAGCAAGCCGACGCCTTCCAGCACACGGCAAGCACCCACCCCGACCTCGCGCACTGGCTTCCGCCTGCGGACTGCCAGGCTGCGTTCCCGATGCTCGACGCCCCGCTCGGCGCGCTGCACATCACGACGGGCGGCGCCCTCAGCCTCCCCGCGCTCATCGACCGGCTGTTGGCAACCGCGCAGGCCCAGGGCGCCGATCTCATCGCCCCGGCACGACTCGTTGGCTGGGAAACCGAGGGCGAGGCTGTGCAGGCTGAGACTACAGCCGGGACGCTCTCGGCTGCTCGGCTGGTGCTGGCGCTGGGGCATGGCTACACGGCGTTTCGCGAGCTGCGCGCGCTCAACCTGCACAGCGTGAAAGGGCAGACGATCACGGTGGCCTACCCCGAGGGGTGGTCGGCGGAGACGGTGCCGCCGCTCTCGGGGATGGGCTATGCGGTGCCGGGGGCGGACGGTTTCGTCATCGGCAGCACGTACGAGCACAGCTTCAGCGACCTCGCGCCAGATCCCGCGCAGCACGACGCGCTACGCGCGAAGGCGGCCCGGATGCTTCCGGCGCTGGCTGACCAACCGGTTATCCACGCGACGGCGGGCGCCCGCGTCACCGTGCCCGGCACGCGCCTGCCGATGGTGGGCCTGCTCCCGGAGGCGCCGCGCGTGTGGGTGTTCACGGGCCTCGGCGCCAAAGGGCTGATGATGGCGCCGATGCTCGCCGAGCAGCTCGCCCACTGGTTCGAGCAGCCCGACGCCCTCCCCGCCGAGGTGCGCGTGCGCGTCGCTCCAGGCAGCTGAAAAACCGCTTCCAGCGTGCTATTTAGCGGACCCTTGATCTATCTGCGTTGCAGAATAGCTACATTCTCTCCATCTCTTCTCGAATTGCATGTCTCACTTGTCAGTGTAATCCCCTCATGTCTGATACGACGCGTATCGCCGATCTCCTGGGCGAAGAGGCCGACAGCCTGCTCAACCACACCTGCCAAACCATCCCGAAAGACGCGCTGCACCTGCCGAGCCCTTCGTTTGTGGATGACGTGTGGATCCCCTCCGACCGCAACATCCAGGTGCTGCGGTCGCTCCAGGCGCTGTTCGGCACGGGCCGCCTCGCCAACACGGGCTTCCTCTCCATCCTGCCCGTGGACCAAGGCATTGAGCACTCTGCGGGCGCGTCGTTCGCCAAGAACCCGCTCTACTTCGACCCGGAAAACATCGTGAAGCTGGCCATCGAAGGCGGCTGCAACGCGGTGGCGTCTACGTACGGCGCGCTGGGATCGGTGGCGCGGAAGTACGCGCACAAGATTCCGTTCATCCTGAAGTTCAACCACAACGAGCTGCTCACGTATCCGAACACGTTCGACCAGATCCTCTTCGCGCGCATGGAAGAGGCGTGGAACATGGGCTGCGTGGCCGTAGGCGCCACGGTGTACTTCGGCTCGGACGACTCGAACCGCCAGATCGTCGAGGTCTCGAAGGCGTTTGCCCGCGCACATGAGCTGGGCATGGCGACGATCCTGTGGTGCTACGTGCGCAACGGCGGCTTCACCATCGATGGCGTCAACCACGAGACCAGCGCCGACCTCACCGGGCAGGCCAACCACATCGGCACCACCATCGAGGCCGATATCATCAAGCAGAAGCAGCCCGTCAGCAACGGCGGCTACCTCGCGCTCAACGCGGGCGACTCCAGCTACGGCAAGCTCGACCCGCGCATCTACGACGAGCTGACGTCGGATCACCCCATTGACCTGACGCGCTACCAGGTCGCCAACTGCTTCATGGGCCGCGCTGGGCTCATCAACTCGGGCGGCGGCAGCGGCACCAACGACCTGCAGCAGGCCGTGCGCACCGCCGTCATCAACAAGCGCGCGGGCGGCATGGGCCTCATCTCGGGCCGCAAGGCGTTCCAGCGCCCGATGGGCGACGGCGTCGGCATCCTCAACGCCATCCAGGATGTCTACCTGAACGACGGCATCACCGTAGCCTCGCGCGCTCAGCAGTGGATGTTTTTGCGAGGGAGGGGCTCCAGCCGGGGCACCTCCCTCGTGCGTTTTGCCCCGATCAGGGTATTGCCGCGACGCACCGAGGCTGCGATCATGGACGCGTACGTCTGACGTGACTCCCCGATCTCATGCTTCGCTTTCTCCTGACGCTCGCGCTCTGCGCCCTGTGCATCGCCCCTGCCTCCGCGCAGCGGCTGACGTGGTACCCCGCTGACCAGTTCGGCCAGACCGAGCTGCGCATGCCGCAGAGCACCATCATCCCAGAGTCGAGCTTCAACGCGCGGCCCAACTTCGAGCCCATCGGCCGCTTTACGACGGTGAACCGCTACCGCAAGCTGGGGCGCGCGGTGGGTCGGCTGGACATGCTGCTGGAGGAACCAGCGACGGGCCGCCGCGGGACGGGCACCTGCACCGCCACCATCATCAGCCGCGAGTATATCCTGACCAACTACCACTGCATTCCCGGCACCGAGACGGGCATCGAGGTGCGGCGGGCGTTGCTGCAGATGGACTACCTGAGCGACGAGCGCGATGCGACCGCGTACACCGTCAACATCAGCCCGGTGGAGGCCAACCGCGACCTCGACTACGCCATCCTCCGCGTGCAGGGCAACCCCTCGGCTACGTACGGCACGGTGCCGCTCTACGTGCGCGACCCCCTGCCCCAGGAGGAGCTGTTCCTCATCCACCACCCGGCGGGCCTGACGCAGCGCATCACGCGGCAGGGCTGCCGCCTCAGCGACTCCATCCGCGCCGTCTACCGCAGCGAGCTGCGGCACCGCTGCGATACCAAGGGCGGCAGCTCCGGCGCGCTCATCTTCTCCGACAATCAGGAGAACGGCCGCTTCTACGTGGTGGGGCTGCACTACGCCGGGTTCGCGCAGCAGACGACCGACGCTTACAACAGCGCCAAGCGCTTCACCGCGCTCCTGCAGCAGAGCCCGATCCTCCGCGGCCTAGCTCAAACGAGCACGACGGCGGCGCAGCTTCCGGCTGGGACGACCTTGTCTCCGCTGGATCGCATACTCCAGCCCAAGCCGACGACAACAGCGCCAGCAACGCCCACGCCTGTGTCACCGGGGAACTCCAGCGTCAGCAACCGGGCCTTCACTAGCGCGCTCGATGTCCACTTCAACGCCTCCGCTGACACCTACAGGATGTGGCGGCAGGGACAAGTCCCGCGCCCCATCTTCCCCGTCCTGGGCGCGCTCAACACGAAGCGCTGCACTTACCTCCAGGGCTCGGGCACCTCGGATGCCGTGCGCGCCAACTGCACCGTGGCGGTGGAAGGCGCGTTCGAAAAGGCGCGGAGTCTTCTGCGTACGGCCTTGCAAACCCGCAACGCCCGCATCCTCGCCGATGACACCCGGGGCCTGGCAGGGCGCCTGCCTAACGGCACCACGGCCTGCCTGATGCCCACCGCCTTCGGCGGCCTCTTCGCCAACACCGACGGGCAGTCCGTCTACCTGCTCTACCTCACCAGCCCCGACGACCCCGCCCCCACCTGCTTCCTCAATCCACCCATCTCGTTGAAGTAGACCCGGATCGATAGAGCCGTTCAGCGCAGACCTGAAACGCGTCGCGTTTCCACTTGAGGCCGGTGCTGGGTGCCTCGTCGGGCCAGGGGGCTACCTCCACGGGGTGCATGAAGCGGGGTAGCCGGCCGTCGAGGAAGCGGCGCCAGGCGATCAGGCTGAGCGGTGTGTCCGTGCGGGCGAAGGCGAAGGGGCGCTGGCCGAACTCGGCGTCGGGCACGGGCACGACGATGACCTCGTGGACGCCGTCGTGCTGGAGCATGGCGCGCTCGATCTGCTCGGGCTGGATGTTCTCGCCGCCGGAGATGAACTGCCGATCCAGTCGCCCGGTGATGCGCAGCCGCCCCACGTCGTCGATCTCGCCCACGTCGCGGGTGGCGTACCAGCCGTCGGCGGTGGTGAGGGGCACGACGGCGCCATCTTCCCAGCGGCCAAGGCACAGCGTCTCGCCGCGCACCTGCACCTCGCCCGAATCGGCGATGCGGAGGGCGCGGTGGGGCAGCACATGGCCCGCCGTGTGAAGCGTGTCGAGGTCGGCGGCGGGCGGTGTGGTGGCAATCTGGGACGACATCTCTGTCATGCCGTAGCTCGTATGGATGGGCAAGCCGTGCGCGTGGGCCTCGCGCAGCATGCCGCTGGGCATAGCGCTGCCGCCGAGCAGGATGGCGGCATAGCGCTGGAGCGGCGCGTGCAACCCGGCACGCAGGAGGCGGATGAGTTGGGTGGGGACGAGCGAGAGGTGCGTCCACGACGCCTCGCTGCGCACGCTCGCCTCCAGGTCGTGCGCAGCATCCGGCAAGCCTACCGTGGCGCCGCCCCAGAAGCAGCGAAACAGAATGGCGAGCCCGCCCACGTGGTAGAGCGGCAACGTCAGCCCCCATGTATGGCCGGGCTGGACGGGAATGTTGGTGGCCGAGCCGAGCGCGCTGTAGTAGTGATTCCCAGCGCTGTGGACGAGTGCCTTCGGCTCGCCCGTACTGCCCGAGGAGAAGATGATCGTCGTCGGGGCATCTGCGCGCCACGTCTGCACCTGCGCGGGCTGGGCGGCCCGGGGCAGCGCGGCTGAGATAACGCGCGCGTCGGCGACCACAGCATCGGTGAGGCAGGCGGCGGCCTCTACGCGATCCAGATACGCGGGGACCTGTTCCGGCGGGATGCGCGTGCTGAGCGGTACGGCGGTACATCCCGCACGAATCAGCCCCAACAGCCAGACGATCAGCGGCACGCCGTTCGGCTGATAGCAAGCCACGCGCGCACCTGGTGGCAGGGCAGCCTCGGCCCATCGCGCCACGCCCTCCACCGCCGCATCGAGCTCCGCATACGTCCACACGCGGGCGCCGCGATGCAATGCAGGTGCCTGCGGCGTCGTCTGCGCGTGGTGATAGATAGGATCGGGAAGCGTCATGCGATGCGCGTCAGCAGGCCTTCATCGACGGCGGTGTGGCGGAGTACGTCAGCTACGTTTAGCGTTGGCTGGGCAAGGGCGAGGCGAGGGCGAAGCAGATCAGCAGCGAGCCAACGGTACGTGTCGAGCCCAACGGGTACACCGTCGGCGAACTGCGCGGCCATCGCCACGAGGTGTTGCAGGCCTACGCCGCTCTCAAACGCGGCACTCAGAATCACTTCCATGCCCAGCGCCGATGCGGCGGCGTGCCATGCCTCGGCCCAGGTCCAGCCCCCGCCAAACGTCGGCTTGAGCACGATGGCGGTAGCGTAGGCGTGATCCTGAAGCTGGGCAGGCGTCATCTCCAGCACGGACTCATCCAGTGCGATGGGCACGCTGGTGCTGGCCACAAACTCGGCCAGCCGCGACGCGTCAGCCAGCGGCTCCTCGATGTACTCAATGTGATGCTCCTGGATGCCCTCGGCAAACCTCGTCGCCTGTGCCCACGTCCACTGCCGGTTGGCGTCGAGGCGCAGCGTGGCGCGACCGTTGAGCGCGTTGTGTACGACCTGTACCCGGGCGATGTCTGTCTGCACATCAGCACTGCCCACCTTCAACTTGACAGCACGGTAGCCCGCCTCGGCCAGCCGCCGCGCCTGCTCGGGCGCTGCATTGCTGGCGACGAGCAGCCCGTTCAGCCGGACCACAGCGTCTCGGGTGGTCGGCCAGTGCTTCCGCGTGGCACTCTCCACTGCAAACCGAGCGGAGGGCATTTGCGGGAGCGCTCCGCTATCGGCCCAGGCGACCACTTCGCGGATGACGTCATCCATTGTCTCGCGGTTGAACGTCGGCAGCGGACTCGCCTCGCCCCAACCGATGCTACCGTCGGCCCGCGCCGCACGCACGAGGCACCCCTCTCGCTCCGTCAGCGTGACGCCCCCTCGCAGCGGCAGCGGGCGCACCAGCGGCAGCCGGAACGTGAACAGGGCGGGGTCCATGGTCACAGATTCCATCCGATGGCAAAGAGTATACTGAACAGCAGCAACAGCTGCGCCGTGCGGCCCAGGAGGGGGTTCAGCTTGACGGCTTCGCTGGGCTTTGTGCGAATCAGCGTCATAATATTGACGAGCGCCAGCGGCAGTGCGAGCAAGGTGATCAGAACTCCGGCATGACCACGATCTAGCAAGAGCAGTACGGGCGGCACGATGAACGCCGACAGCACCGTCGCGATGTACAGCACTACCCCCGCACGCCGCCCGATGCGGACGATCAGCGTGCGCTTGCCCGCCTTACGATCGGTCTGGACATCGCGAATGTTGTTGACGAGCAGGATGGCCATGGACAGCAGCCCCGGCGCGAGCCCGGCCACAATGACATCTGCTGGAAGCGCGAGCGCCTGCACATAGTAGGTGCCCCCTACCGCCACCGGGCCGAAGAAGATGAGCACAAAGACATCGCTGATGCCAAGGTAGGCCAGTGAGTACCGTCCCGCGGTGTAAAGCACACCGAACAGGATCGACAGCGCGCCCACCGCTACAATCGGCCAGCCGCCGCGCCACATCAGGTAGCCGCCCGCCACCACGGCTAGCCCAAACGCCACGACCGTCGCGCCCAGCACGGCGTTGGGCGACACCAAGCCAGCCTGTGTCACACGCGTAGGTCCGAGGCGTGCCTCGGTGTCGCCCCCCTTCTTGAAGTCGGCGTAGCCGTTGTAGAAGTTGGTGCCGACCTGAATGAGCACCGCACCCAGCAGCGCGAGGCTCGCTGCCAAGGCATGCTCTACCCCATCGGCAATAGCCATCGCAATGCCGATCACCACAGGTGCTACCGCCGCCCACAGCGTCTTGGGCCGGGCGGCCATCAGCCATACGATCGGGGCAAGCGTGGGCATCTGTTACAGGCGGAGCGGTTCAACAGCACCCGCAAGATGAGACCGTTTTCCTGACGACGCAAGCGCGCCGCGCCGAGGTATCGCCCAGGGAGACGCGTCACCTCGGGCAGCAAAAACGCTAGCGGACGGTGATCAGGGTCGTGGTGAGGACTTGGCGACGCGCCTCAATATGGAGGCGGACGAGGTAGACGCCTGCAGCCAGCAGCCCGCCGCTGCCGTCGCGGCCGTTCCATGTGGCATGGTGGCGCCCGCTGGCCTGCATGCCTTCGGCGAGGCGACGCACTTCCCGCCCCGCCGCATCATAGATCGCCAGCGTGATGGCCGAGGGCGCCGCCAGATCGTACGCGATGGTGGCCTGTGCTGCCGATGGATTGGGGAACGGCGCATGGAGCGCATCAGCCCGCGCGGGCGCTTCCTCCGTGTTCACGCCCGAGGGCCGGATGGTGAGCCTGAAGCGCGTCGTGTCGGCGAGGGTGCCGTCGCTAGCGATGATCGCCATTGGAGACGTGCCCAGCGTGGTGGCGACGAAGCGGAGTTGTCCGGTCGTGGCGTCGATGCTTGCCTCGGGCGGGCCACCGCCGATGCTGTACGTGATGGGGTCGGCGTCGGGATCAGTGGCCACTGCCGTGAGCGCTACCTGTACCCCCACGGCGATGGTCGTGTCGGGCAAGGTGCTGGCGAAGGCGGGCGGGCGGTTCGTGTTTGTAACGACAATGCGCGCCTGGGTCGTGTCGGCAGTGCTGCCGTCGCTGGCGATGACGCCGACAGTGTAGGTGCCTGCTTGGTCGAAGTCGGGCGCAAAGCGAAACGCCCCGGTTTCTGCCTCAACGACCGCGTTGGCGAGTTCGGCGGCGAGGCTGAAGCGGACGGCATCGCCATCGTCATCGGTGGCACCAAAGGTGGTCGCGAGCACGCTGCCTTCAGCGATGGTGGTGTCCGGCAGGGCCGACGTGAAGCGCGGCGGACGGTTCGTCTCGGCCACAGTAAGGGTCACCGCCAGCTCGGTGACGTCCGTACCGTCCGTGGCGGTGATCTGGAACGTATAGGCACCGCGCTGCTCGAACGTGGGGCTGAACGTAAACACGCCCGTCGTGGCATCTAGCGTCGCGCCTGCGGGCGCATCGGTCATGGCAAACGTCACGGCGTCGCCATCGGGATCGGTCGCGGTGAGGGTGAAGGCGAAGGTGCTGCCCTCAGCCACCGTCGGCGCCTCGAACACCGCATCGAAGGTAGGCGGACGGTTGGTGTTCGTCACTGTGAGCGCTATACGAGACGCGGCCGTCTTCACGCCGTCGCTGACCTCAACCCCTACCGTGTAGAGGCCCGCCTGCTCAAACGTGGGCGTGAAGGCGAACGCCCCACTCGCGGCATCTAGTGTGGCTTCGTCCGGCGCCGTGTCAAGCCGGTACGTGAGGGGCTGCGCCTCAGGATCTTGCGCCACGAACGTGAAGGCGAGCGTCTGCCCTTCGGCAATCGTCGTGTCTGGCAAGGCGGCGGTAAACACAGGCGCCGCGTTCGCCAAGCGCACATCGATACGCGAACGCACGGTGTCAGTGCGGACGCCGTTGCTGGCCACCACAGCGAATTCGTACATCCCCGCCTGCCCAGCGACGGGCGTGAACCGAAACGCTCCTGTCTCGGAGTTCAGCGTGGCGTTCTCAGGCGCGCCGATCAGTTCGTAGGTGATCCCTCCCGTCGAGCCGCACGCATCGGCACGCTCAGCGCGATAGCCAAACCGCACTTCACTACCCTCCTCCACGCTCGTCGCCCCCAGCGCCTGCGTGAACGTCAGCTCGAAGCCTGCTACGTCCTGCACCAGTTCGGCATCCCACAAGGCTTGCAGGTTGTCGGCGGTAGCGGTGAGGCCATTGGGCGACGTACCGCCTGCCACGGCAAAGGCGACGACCGTGGCGCAGCCCGGTTCTAGGGTGAACGGCCCGCTGCCCATCAACGTCGAGAGATCGGTGGCGCCCAGCGTCGTGGTCTGGAGGCCATCTGTGAGGAAGGCGCGCTTCTCGTCGTCCGTGAAGCCGTCGTACAAGCTGGCGGGGTTGTCGATGGCGCGGTACGTGAGGCCGCTGGGGGTGAGCAGCTTGGTGGCGGCGAGCACCGTGGGCGCATCCGCGCGATCCTGCGCGATGCCGAGGCGGCGGTCCGCATCGAACACAGCCGTGTTGGCGATGGGCGCCTCGCCCAGGTCCCAGTCGAAGAGGAGCCCGGCGTAGACGTCGCTGAGCGTTTCGCTGGAGGTGTTGGTCAGCTGATACTGCACGATGAAGCCGTCGGCGTAGGCCGCGCGCGTATCGGCGTAGCTGACTTGCTGGACGGCGAGCCCGAGTGGGGCCTCGGCGATGGCATCGGTCAGGTTCACCTCGGCGCGCTCCGTCGTACGCGGTCCCGCGCCGATGGTCAGTTCGGTGCCATCGGCGAGGCGGAAGTCCTGCTTCTGCACGGCGCCCGTGGCGTCGCGGGCGTTATCGACCACGCCCGTGCCCGCTGCAATCAGCAAGGCGCCCTCGAAGAGCTGGTTGTTGCCCGCATAGGTAAAGCCTTCGCCCTGCGTCCCTGCAAAGCCCGTCCATCCGATGTTGCCCTGGCTGTTGACGGAGACTTGCAGTGCTCCCGTGTCGTGCGTCACCACTTGCGAAGGGTTCGCCTCGAAGGTGAACAGGTCCGTGCCGCCGTAGCTCGCCGAGACGATGTTGGCCGCCAGCGGCACCGTGAACTCGTCAGGCGTATCAGCGGTGACGATAAAGCTGAAGGTGCCCGTGAAGGTGCTGCCCTGCGCCACGTCGGTGACGGCTTGCTGACCGTTCTGCACCACCACGCGCGGATCGTCAGAGGTAATCTCGATGCGCGCCCCCACAACATCGGCGAGGTAGGCCGTGAACGTCGCATCGACGGTGATCATCTCGCCGCGCTCAATCAACCCGTCGCCATCGGCATCGGCAAGCTGCGTGTCCGTGAGCCGCAACGCAGGCGATCCGGTGACCGTCAACGCCCGCTCGGCGTCGATCAGGCCGCGCCCCAGCTGCCCTGCGAAGCTGGGATTCACGCTGTCGATGGATTGGGCAGTGACGCGGATCTGCTCGCGCACCTCGTCGACAGAGAAGCTGGGGTTGTGCGTCTTGACGAGTACTGCCAACGCCGAGACAAGCGGCGCGGCGAACGAGGTACCTGTAGATCCACCGAAGGCACCTGCCACAGACGGCGTGTACGCATCGCCAGGGATGGTGCTGTCCAGGAAGACGCCAGGCGCAAAGACATCGACGCGCCGGCCGTAGTTGGTGAAGCTGGGCACACCCGCGTTGTCCTTGAACGTGGCGCCCACCGCCAAGACATGGTTGTAGTTGGCGGGAAAGTTGGGCACCACGTCGTTGTTGGCGGCGTCGTTGCCCGCGGCGACCACGACCAGCGCGCCCTGGGCATGGGCGAAGTCGATCACGTCCTGCTCAAACTGCGAGAACGGGCCTGCGCGGCCCCAGCTGGCGTTGATGACCTGCGCGCCGTTGGCGGCGGCGTACGTCAGGCCTTCGTACCCGAAGCACACGAGCCTGGGGGCGCCCTCGCACGAGGCGTTGACGCCCATCATGGGGGCGTTCCACGCCATGCCTGCCACCCCTACGGCGTTGTCGGCGACAGCGTTGGCGACGCCCGCCACTTCGGTGCCGTGTGAGAACTCGGTGCCCAGCGGCGATGGGTCGCCCGAGTCAGTAGCGAAGTTCCAGCCGAAGACGTCGTCGACGAACCCATTGCCGTCGTCGTCGAGGCCGTTGCCAGGCGTCTCGCCGGGGTGCGCACGCATGTTGGCCCGGAGGTCAGGGTGCTGCCAATCGACGCCGCTGTCCACCACCGCGAGCACCACGTTGCCGTCGCTGCCCTTGACGACGTCCCAGCCAGCGGGCGCCTGCACGAGCGGCAGGTGGCTCTGGGCGGCGTAGCGCGGATCGTCGGGCGTGGCGCGGCTCAGCGTGTGGATGTACAACGGCTCGGCGTAGGCGATGTCATCGCGGCGCGCGAACGAGGCCGCTACGGCACGGGGCGGTAGGTCGCGCGTGTACGTGACGTAGTAGATGGGCGCCAGCGCAGCTCCCGCCTTGGCCGCCTGTGTGACCTCTGTCGGAAACACCGGGCGCCACTGCTCGGCGCCTACATCGAGCTGCTCGGCATCTGAGGCCTTCCCAGCGACGGCGCCCTCGGCCAGCTTCACCACAACCACCCTGTCGCGGACGCGGGGCTCCTCCTGGTCGGCTGCGCTGGTAGGCTCGGCCCAGACTACAAGCGCTAGGACCACAAGCACGACACGATGTATCATGGGATTGCCTCTCGTTTGCGTCTAGCGCGCCCACACCAACGTCTGCTCCCGCACCTGCTGGTGCCCGTCAGCGGCGGTGGCCACGAGGCGGAGCACATACAGCCCGTTAGCGATGGGTGCGCCCTCCGCATCGCGCCCGGACCACGTAAGCGTATGCCGCCCCGGTGCCACCGCACCTTGGGCCAACACGCGAACGGTGCGGCCCAGCACATCAAATACCCGTAACTCAAGCGCTGTGACTACCGGAACGGCGTAATTCAGCGTCACCGACTCGGCAGCGGGGTTCGGGAACGGTACCTCCAGCGCAACCTCGTGTACGGGGCGCTCATCGTCCTGGCTAGCGTTGACGAGGACGTGGATCGTAAAGTCGAGTGTGGCCGAGCGCCGCCCGTCGGTGACGGCAACGGTGACGGGGAACGAGCCCAGGTTGGACGAGGTCTCGGGGGCATACGTGAACATCCCCGTTTGCGCATCCACGCGCGCGTCAGGCGGCCCCGCTTCGAGGTTAAACGTGAGGTCGTCGCACGTGTCAGCATCGGTGGCCTGCAGGGGGATGTTGATGGTCACGCCAGGCATGATGCTCGTATCGGGGACGGCAGTGGTGAAACGCGGCGCCGTGTTCGTCCGCAGCACTTCGATCTGCTCGTCCCACAACCGCTGGGCCTGGTCAGATGCCGCCGCCACGTTGCTCACCGCATCGCCACCTACCAGCGCCACGGCCATGTCCATCGAGCAGCCCGGATCTAGGCTGAACGGCCCGGCGCCCAGCAGCAGCGACACGTCGATGCCACTCTGGGACCGCGCGCCAATCCCGCCCGAGAGCAGCCCCCACTTCTCGGCGTCGGTGAAGTCGTCATAGATCATGCCCGGGTTGCTGACCGCCTCGAAGGCGGGCGCGGCATCGTCGGTCAGGAGGCGCATGCCCACGACATGTGCTGGCGCGGCCGCGTTGTCTTGCACGATGCCCAGCCGGCGGGCGGCATCATAGCTCGCGTCGTCAGCGGCGTTGTCGCTCAGGTCCCAGTCGGCGAAGACGCCCGCGTGGACGTTGTTGAGGGGCGCAGTGGTGCTGTTGATGATGGTGTAGCGCAAGATGACGAAGTCGCGGTTGGCGGCGCTCGTGTCGGCAAAGATGGTGTGCTCGACCTCGATGCCGATGGGGTTCTCGGCGAGGTTGTCTTCGATGATGACGCTGCCCTCTTGGAACGTGGTCCCACCCGGCTCGGCGATCACGATCTCTTGCCCCGAGCCCGCCTCGAAGTCGCCGTCAGGATCCGCCTCGGTGCCGGAGCGGATGTTGTTCGACACGCGGTTGGCGGCGACGCCCACCATGAGCCCGCCTTCGAAGAGCAGGTTGCGGCCGTCCACTACAAAGCCCTCGCCCGGCGATGAGCCTGCGAAGTGACCCCAGCCGAAGTTGCCGTTGGCCAGCAGCGCCGTACGGATGGTGCCCGTGTCCAGCGGCTCGAAGTCGGCCGGGTTGAGCGTGGCCGTGAACATCTCCGTGTCGGTGTAGCTGCCGGAGGTGATGTCGGTGATGAAGCGCGCATCGAAGTCGTCGGGCGCATCGTCTACGCGGAACGAAAAGGCGACCGAGGCGGTGTCGCCCGAGGCCAAGCTGGCCAGCGTTGCGGTGGTGTTGAGTATGCTGAGGACGTTGTCGGCGGCGCTCAGGCGTACGGTGACGTTGTTGGCGCTCGCGAGGTAGTTAGTGAGGCGCACGGTCACGCGGTACGTCTCGCCGTCCTCGATGCCCTCGTCGCCGTCGCCGCTGACCTCTTCGAAGGCGACACCGATGGGTCGGATGGCGGGACTGCCGGACTCGGTCAGGGCCCGCAATGCGTTGATGCGGCCTTGCCCCAGTCGCCCGGCGAAGGACGACGGGTTGCTGCCCTCAATGGGATCGGCGGTGACGCGGATCTGCTCGCGCACGCGGTCCACGCTCCACGCGGGGTTCTGCGTCTGGATCAGCGCCGCCAGCCCCGCCACCATCGGCGCGCTGAACGACGTGCCGTTGGCGAAGTCGTTGTACGCCCCGTTGATGGTGGTGCTGTTGAGGGTGACGCCGGGGGCAAAGACATCGACGGTGCGGCCGTAGTTGGAGAAGCTGGCGCGGCCGTCGTTGGCTTTGTTCGTGGCCCCCACCGAGAGCACGCGGTCGTACCCGGCGGGGAAGCGCGAGGTCACGTCGTTGTCGTCGTTGTCGTTCGAGGCAGCAGCCACCACGAGCGCGCCCTGGGCGTAGGCGAAGTCGATCACGTCC
>JBCDJT010000002.1:0-91285 GCA_038747545.1 Bacteroidota bacterium | reverse complement strand
TTGCTGCAGCGCGGCGAGCGCGGCAGCGGCCCGGGCGGCTTCGACGAGGACTTCTTCATGTACGGCGAAGACCTGGACTGGTGCTACCGCATCCAGCAAGCCGGGTGGCGCATCTACTACACGCCGAGCACGCAGATCATCCACTACAAGGGCGAGAGCACCAAGAAGGGCGAGTTGCGTTACGTGCGCCTGTTTTACGGCGCCATGCTGCTCTTTGCGCGCAAGCACTTTCGCGGCCAGTACGCACTCGTGTTCGAGTGGCTGCTCCAGCTCAGCATCGTGGCGCGCGCCGCGCTGACGCTGATTATGAACGCGCTCCAGCGCTACCGCTCGCCGCTGATCGATGCCGCGCTGGCCTACGGAGCGCTGGTAGGCGTAGGCGCCTGGCGTGCCGCGCAGACGGGTGTTGATTTCCTGGGGCCCGCTTTGTGGGGCGGCGTGGCGCCGCTGTTCGCCATCAGCACGGTGCTCGGCATCCGAGCCGCCAAGGGGTACCGCCGCAACCATGCCAATCGGCTAGGTCCTGCGCTCTTTGGCCCCACGGTAGGCCTACTCGTCCTGAGCGCCGCCTCCTACTTCATCCAAGGCATTGCGTTCTCGCGTGTCGTCGTCGGCGGCGCGTTCGGCGTGACCGCCCTCGGCCTGGTTGCACTGCGCTTCATCCGGCGCAGGCGAGCGGCAGCCCAAGCACTGGATGGGCGACGGCTGGTGGTGGTAGGCCCCCAGCCCGAGGCCGAGCGGCTGCGCACCCTTCTTCACGATCAGCCCCACTCGCCTTTCCGTCTCCTCGGCTACGTGGCGGCCAATGAGGACAGCGCACCAGCGCCCGCCGACACGCTCAAGCGCATGGGCAGCCAGCACCAGCTGCGCGACGTGGTGCGTCTGCACCACGTCACCGATGTGGCCTTCGCGGCCAATGGCGTGGCGCACCACACGATGTTTCACCTGATGCAGCAACTGCACGACCTGCCCGTTCAGTTTCGCATCTTCGCCGCCGGGAGCGACCACCTCATCGGCAAAGCCTCTGTGCAGCACCTGGCTGCACCGCCCGGCCTGCTCCAGGCCGAAGAGGCGCTCGGCGACCTCGGCAGCGCGACCAGCCGACGCGTATTCGAGGTGAGCATCGCGTTGGTTGGCCTCATGGCCTCGCCTGTTGTCGCGCTGTGGGCAAAAGTTAGCCCCGATGGCTTCGCCCAGCGTCTGCGCCTGCGCGTGCGGCAGTGGCCCGATGTGCTCACAGGCCGCCGGCCGCTCATCGGAAGGCGCCAGGCGGATGCGGCCCACACCGAGCTGCCAGAAGGTGTTTTTGCCGTTCCCGAGTCCTTGCAGCCACTCCCCACGCGGCCCGACGACCTGGCCCGCAGCTATTCATTTTACATGAGGAATCGGTCGGCCGCCTTAGACGCTGAAATTCTTTGGAAGGCGTTGCGTAACTTGTAACATCCCAGACAGCAGCAGATGTCGCACGTCTCTCCTGTTGCTACATTGCCCTCCTCACTGGTTCCTTTTGTGTCATGGCCTCATCGAAGACGCAGTATCTGCTCGATTTTGAGAAGCCGCTTTTTGAGCTGGAGCAGAAGCTCGATGAGATGCGCACGCTGAACGCCGAGGACACCTCGGCAGACCTCAGCATCGAAATCGACGATTTAAAGGCGCGGGTGGATGACCTGCGCATCTCGATCTACCAGAACCTGACGCGCTGGCAGCGTGTGCAGATTGCACGGCATCCGCTCCGCCCTTACACGCTTGACTACATCGACGCGCTCACCGATGGGTTCATCGAGTTGCACGGCGACCGCACCTTTGGCGACGACCCGGCCATCGTGGGCGGTTTTGCCACGTTCAAAGGCAAGCAGTATGGCCATCGCAACCGCACGGTGATGATCCTTGGCCAGCAGAAGGGGCGCGACACCAAGAGCCGCAAGTATCGCCGCTTCGGCATGCCCAACCCCGAAGGCTACCGGAAAGCGCTGCGGATGATGCAGTTGGCCGCCAAGTTTGGCAAGCCCGTCGTCACGCTCCTCGACACACCCGGCGCCTACCCCGGCCTCGAAGCCGAGGAGCGCGGCCAGGCCGAGGCGATCGCCCGCAACTTGTTTGAGATGGCGCGCCTCCCGGTGCCCATCATCGTCGTCATCATCGGCGAGGGCGCCTCCGGCGGCGCACTCGGCATCGGCGTGGGCGACCGCGTGCTCATGCTGGAGAACGCGTGGTACTCGGTCATCTCGCCCGAGAGCTGCTCGTCGATCCTATGGCGCTCGTGGGACTACAAGGAGGACGCCGCACGCGCCCTCAAGCTCACCGCGCCCGACCTCATCAAGGTCAACATCATCGATGAGATTCTGCCCGAGCCTGTGGGCGGTGCGCATCGCAACCCCAGCACCACGTTCGACACCGTGGGGCACGCCATCGGGAAGGCGCTGAGCGCCCTCGATCCGATCGGCGCATCAGACCTGCTGGATGCACGCCTCGCCAAGCTCGACCAGATCGGCGAGTACGAGGTGCGCCCACCAGCTGGCGAGCCCACGTTGCAGCCCTATGCCAACGGGCAAGCGCACGGATGAGCGCCCCCGTTCTGGATCACGTGTACCTGCACCGCGTCCGGTACCGCGAGTGCGACCCGATGGGGGTGGTGTACCACACGCACTACATCGACTACTTCGAGGTGGCGCGCACGGAAGCGTTGCGCGAGATGGGCCTCGCCTACAAAACGCTGGAAGACGAAGGCGTCATCATGCCCGTCATCGACCTCGCGGTGCAGTATAAGCGCCCGGCGCGCTACGACGACCTGCTCGCCATCACCTCAATCGTCCGCGAGCGCCCGCGCATGCGCCTCCGCATCGATTACGAGGTGCGCAACGCCGAGACGCAGCCGATCCTCGTTACGGGCCATGTCACGCTCTGCTTCGTTGATGCCGAACGTGGGCGCCCGATCCCTGCGCCGCCGCGCGTGATAGAGGTGTTCGACGCGCTCGGCTGACACGTGTATTCTGATGGCTGGGCTTGCGGCCTACAGGTGAGGATCGCATCTTGCACGGCTCCTCCACGGCTGTCCTGCTTCGATGCCCGAGCCTGCCCTCATCACCGATACCACCACGCTGTTTGCTCTCCTCGCTGGGGTGCTGGCCGTGGTCTTTGCGGTGCGCGACGTACCGCCGTTCAAGCAGCTCTACACGTACCTGCCGCCCGTCATCTGGGCGTACTTTGTGCCGATGCTGCTCACCACGCTGGGCGTGATTCCCGCCGAGCACCCGCTCTACAGTTGGGCCAGCCGCTACCTGCTCCTTGTGGCGCTCTTCCTGCTGATGATTGCCGTGGATGTGCCCGCCATCCTCAAGCTCGGCGGCTTGGCGCTGGCGATGATGCTTGCGGGGACGCTCGGCATCGTGATTGGCGGCCCCGTGTCGTTTGCGCTGTTTGGCGGACTGTTCGAAGACCCCGAGGCGTGGAAAGGCTTCGCGGCGCTCTCAGGTAGCTGGATTGGCGGTGGCGCCAACATGGTGGCCATACAGCAGAGCGTGGGCGCCTCGGCAGACACGCTGGCACCGCTGATCGTGGTGGATGTCGTGGTGGGCTACGGCTGGATGGGCGTGCTGATTGCGCTCAGCGCCGTGCAAGGCCGCTTCGACCGCTGGGTAGGTGCGGACCTCTCTGCCGTCAATGACCTCAACGAACGCCTGGGCGCCCTCGACGCCGAGCGCGAGCCCACCAGCATCGCACAGCTGATGGTGATGCTTGGCCTGGCTTTCGGCGCGGCCGTCCTGTGCCGCCTCGCGGGCGACGCCCTGCCTGCCCTCGGCGCCATCATCAGCCACAGCACGTGGGCCGTGCTGCTCGTGGTGACGCTCGGGCTGGCCCTGTCGTTCACGCCCATGCGCAAGCTGGAGCGCGTCGGCGCGTCGCGGATCGGCTACGTAGCGCTCTACCTGCTCCTCGCTACGATCGGCGCCCAGGCCGACCTTGCCAAAGTGCTCGAAGCCCCGCTGTACCTGCTGGCAGGGCTGGTGTGGATCTTGATCCACGTCGGCATCCTCTTCCTCGCCGCCAAGCTGCTGAAGGCCCCGCTCTTCTTCGTGGCGACGGGCAGCATGGCCAACGTAGGCGGGGCGGCGAGCGCACCCATCGTGGCCGGCGTCTACCTCCCCGCGATGGCGCCCGTGGGGTTGCTGATGGCCGTGGCCGGCTACTTCCTGGGCATCTACGCCGCGCTATTCTGCGCGTACTTGCTCTCCCTCCTGGGTGGCTGACGCCTCGCTGGCCAGCACAGGCAGGCGATCAGGGTACCGGAAAGCAGCGAGGAAGGATGCCAAGTGACCCGCGGGATCGTCCACGGTGATGGATGTGGGCAACATACCCGACGTGTATGCCCCCAGCAGCAGGCGTCCTAGCACGGGGGCTGGCCCGGCAAGGCGGAGCTGAGGGGATGGCACCGCGCCGCGTTGGATGGCGATGGCCTGTGGGGTGAGTCGGAACGTGTAGGGCACATCGTCGGCCACGAGTTCGGCCGTCAACGTGGCCCCGCCGAGGTAGCGCCGCTTGACGCTCACGAGCAGCCACTCGAAGCGGCGCTCGTCCTCGGCGCCGACGGTGTGCATCTCTGACATGCCCCAATGGCCCAGCGCATGGATGGCGGGCTCCAATGCCGCCCCGCGCTCCGACAGGCGGTAGGCGAAGCTCCGCGCCGTGGGCGTCCGCCGGACGCGCTCGATCAAGCCGTGCGCCTCCATCTCCTTGAGGCGCTTGGCGAGCAGGTTGGTTGTGATGCCCGGCAGGCCGTGGCGTAGGTCCGAGTAGCGCAGCGGCCCCAGCAGCAGATTCCGAACGATGAGCAGTGTCCACCGCTCCCCCACAAGGTCGAGCGCCTTGGCTAGACCGCAAAACTGATGATAGGCTCGACGATTCACTATTATTTTTTAAACTAAACGATTGAATAAAAGCATTGTTATCCGTACTGTCTGTCTAGCAACGCGTTCCACTCGGAACCCTATGCCGCACGTGCTCTCCTCGCTCAACCTCGATGCGCCTCATGCCTATAGCCTCTTCTGTGCCATCCACGTCCACCGCTTGGCCCCGCCGCCTGGTGCTCACCCTCGGCGGGTGGTTTGGGCTTGCCGTGCTCGTAGGCCTGTCTGGCGTGTTCTACCAACCTCCCGCGTTTGTGGTGGGCGTCACCATCTGGGGCTTGGTAGCGGCGGCGCTGGCGGCGGGGTACCTCGTGCCCGCCTTCCGCCAGTGGGCGCTGACGATACCCCTTTGGATGCTCGTCCTCTACCACGTCACCCGCTTCGTAGGCATCGCCTTCCTGGTGCTGCACGCGCGCGGCGACTTGCCCGCCGAGTTTGCGCTATTCGCCGGATGGGGCGACATATTTGTTGCCTCCACAGCAATCGGCGTAGCCCTCTTCGCGCTTCCCGCTACGTCACGCAGGCGCTGGTGGACTGTGCTCATCTGGAACGTGGTTGGCCTGTTCGACATCCTCAGTGTCGTTGGCCGCGGGCTGCAGCTCGGCCTCGCCGATATGCAGCAGATGGCGGCCATCACGGCCTTCCCCATGAGCTTATTGCCCACGTTCATCGTGCCGCTCATCATCGCCACGCACGTGCTGATCTTCATCCGCCTGCGCCGGCTGTACCCTCACCTCGCCAGTGCCGAGGGGCTGGTCTAGCGCGCTAGCGTGAAGGTAAAGGTGGCGCCCTTTCCAGGGGTGCCCGTGGCCGTGATGCGCCCGCCGTGGCGCTCCACAATGCGTTGACAGATGGCCAATCCAATGCCCGTGCCCGGATAGGTGTCGCGCGTGTGCAGCCGCTGAAACACCTTAAAGATGCGGCCTGCGTGCTTCGGATCGAACCCGATACCGTTGTCCTGCACCTTGATGATCCAGCCCGCGGTGTTTGCCACGGCACTGATCGCGATTTCGGGCGGAGCCGCGCCTCGAAACTTGATCGCGTTGCTGATGAGGTTTTGCAGCAACACGCTCAGCGTGGATCGGTCGCCCGCTACCACAGGAAGATTGGTCGTGGTAATGGTTGCTCCACTCTCTGCGATGCTCTTGGCGAGCACGCGCTCGATACGCTGCACCTCCAGGTCGAGGTGGACCTCGGTGGGCTGCAACTCGCCATTCGTGGCACGCGAGTAAGCCAGCAGGTCTTTAAGCAACTGCTCCATGCGCGCGGCACTTTCGTGGACGAAGCGCAGGTACTCGGCGCTCCGCTCGTCAACGTGCTCACCGTAGTGGCGCTTGAACAAGTCGAGGAAGCTGCGGATGGTGCGTAGCGGTTCGCTGAGGTCGTGCGAGGTCACATAGGCGAACTGCTTCAACTCGGCATTCATGCGCTCAAGCGCCTGCTCATGCGCCTTGCGCTCGGTCATGTCGGCCACGGTGCCGAGGACCGTCTTGACCCTTCCCGCTGCTGTGCGCTGGAACGGTACGGAGCGGTCTACGAACCACCGCCAGGTGCCATCGCTGTGGCGAGCGCGGTACTCCAGTTCGCGTACCTGATCATCGGTGGCGTCAGCGGCTTGGGCGAGGTGTGCCATGACCTTGGGCACATCTTCGGGATGGATCTCGGGCTTCACAGGCGCCCCCACCTCTTCGTCGCTCAGCCCAAGCAGTTCTTTGACTTGACTGCTGACGAACACGTTCTCCATCGTCTCGAGGTCGAGCACGTAGGTGAGGTCGGGGCTCGCCTCAATGATGCGTTCGCTGAAGACCTGGGCCTCGCGCAGTTGGAGCTCGACCTGCTTCTGCGCATCGATGTTGGTGGTGGACCCGATGATGCGCCAGATGCGCCCATCCTCAAACAGCGGTGTCAGACTGGTCACCCACCAGTGGTCTTCACCGTCAATGGGTACGCACTCCTCATAGGTCGTGAACGCCCGCGTGTCGAGGCAGCGTTGGTAATTGGCTTTGATCTGCTCAACAGCTTCGCGAGGAATGCGCGGCGCCAGCTCATCAGGGGTGCGGCCCGCGATGTACGCTTCGCTGAATCCGGTCAGCCGCTCAAAGGCCGCGTTGTTAGCCACGAAGTGAATGGTACCGTCAGGGTCCACATCCATCACCCAGGTGGCTACGTCGGTGCCTTCGTAGATGCTGCGCAAAAACCCTTCGCTTTGCGCCAGCGCCGTCTGCGCCGCCACCTCGTCGGTGATATCGGTGAGGAGCCAATACTCGGCACCCACGTCGTAGTATCCCTGAAACCGCACGTGCCGCGTCACGCCATCGGCGCAGTGGACGGGTACGGTGGTGGGGTGCGGGAAGCCGAGTTCGCGGTCGCCGCGGTAGATCGCCTGGACGGCGGCGCTCTGCCCTGGGTAGAGCGTGGCGAACCACGCCTCAAGCGTCGGGATCTGCTCCGCCGTGTACCCAATAATCGCTTCAACGTGGCGGTTGAAGTGCAGGCGCTGCTGCTCGTCTACGTATACGATGCCAGCGGGCAACTTACTGAGGAGGGCCTGATGCGAGGCCGACCATGCTACTTCCGGCTTTACCTCAGCGTGAGGAGACGCGCCATCGTCGTGCGCTAGTAGCGCGCGGAGGCGGGCATTCTCGTCGCGGAGCCGCTGGTTTTCGGCGGCGAGGGCGCTTGTGGTCGCGGCGGCGGGGAGCATGAGCTCTTCTATACTTCAGAACAGCAAGGGCAGGATGATGCGCACAGCAGCTGCACAAGGCGACTGCTGCGCCGTTTCTCAATATCGGACTATCCTCAGGGAAAAATAAGGGCGCTGCCCAGGCCGCTACTCGTATTGGGAGACTGGCCGCACGCCCCACAGCAGCATCGTCTCGATGTTGGCGTAGTCTTCCTCGCCATCGGCGTCGGTAAACTTGTAGTCGCCCAGCATGGTGCGTTGCACCTGCGGCACGCGCGTCCACGTCACGCCTTCCGAGTCCTCGAACTCCTCGGGAAAGGGGCTCTTGACGCGGTATGACGGATGGTACGAGCGGTAGGTCTTGTCGGCCTCGTAGAGCGCAGCGCGGCGGGCGCCAGCCATCGTAGCGCTCTTGCCCACCACCTTGAACGGGGCGATGGTAATAGATGCGGTGTAGAGCCCATCCTCGTCCAGTTCGGTGTATTCGGGACGCATCACTTTGAAGTCGCCGGGATGCGGGTAGGCGCTGCGTTCGGTGTAGGTAGCCATAGGCGGTCGGAGAATCAACCCGGTTGGTTTCTGTGCGAGGGCTCTCCAACCCACAATGCGAGGCACCGTTTCCGGCAGGGCCCGCCATTCGGCAGCGCCACACGCGTGCCTGTGTGCTGGATGTCGTGTATCTTCAGGCCTCACCGTCGCTCTGGCGTTATGGACTCTGCACACTGGCCTCACGTTCAGCAGCTCTTTGAGGAAGCGCTGGCCCACGCCGACCCGCGCGCCTTCGTGGAGGCCGCCGCAGGCGATGACCAGGCGCTGGCCCGCGAGGTGTTGAGCCTCTTAGCTGCCGATGCCGATGCGCCCGCGTACCTGGACGCTATGCCTGCCTGGCAGGTGCCCCAGATCCCACCCCACCTTGAACAGCTTGGCCCCTACCGCTTGGTGAAGGCGATTGGCCGCGGAGGGATGGGCGCGGTATTTCTAGCCCACCGCGGCGACCTCGATACACACGTAGCCCTCAAGTTGCTGCGCTATCCCTTTCCCTCGGACGTGTTGCGGCAGCGTTTTGTGCAAGAGCAACGCTTCCTGGCCAAGCTCCAGCACCCCCACATCGCTCGGCTGATGGATGCAGGCGCGACGGACGCCCAGTTGCCGTACTTCGTCATGGAGTATGTAGACGGCCAGCCGGTGACAGCCTATGTGCAGCACCACCGTTGCGCCTTGGATGAGCGCCTCCGCCTCTTTCTGCATGTGTGCGATGCCGTGCAGTACGCCCACCAGCACCTTATCATCCACCGCGACCTCAAACCGAGTAACATCTTGGTGGATGCTGAGGGGCAGCCGAAGCTGCTCGACTTCGGCATTGCCAAGCTCGTTGAGCCGGACGACACGCACGACGACCGACATCTACAACTCACGCGCACCGGGCAGCAGGTGCTCACGCCCGCCTATGCCGCCCCTGAACAGCTCTTAGGGCAGCCCCACAGCACCGCCACCGATGTCTATGCGCTCGGCCTCATCCTTTATGAGCTGCTCACCGATGTGCGCGCCTACGCGCTGGAGGGGTGCTCGCCACGGCAAGTTGAGACGCTGATTTGCGAGCGTGACCCCGTGCGGCCCTCAATGCGCGTGCAGACGCTCTCGCCCAGCCGCGAGTCGGCACGGCGGGCGCGGCGGCTGCACGGTGACTTAGACGCCATCGCCCTCAAGGCACTGCGCAAGGCCCCCGCGGACAGGTACACCTCCGTCGAAGCCTTCGCCGCCGACCTCCGCCAGCACTTGGCCGGAGCGCCCGTCACTGCGCGCGTGCCGACCGCTGGGTACCTGGCGCGCAAGTTCATCCAGCGCCATAGGTGGGCCGTTGCGAGTGTGCTCGTCGTGGTGGCGGCTCTGGTAGTCGTAGGCCTCCGCGAACGAACATTGCGGCATACCGCCGAAGCCGCCCAGGTCGCAGCCGAGGAGGCACGGCGCGAATCAGAATCGGTAGCCGACTTCCTGGGCACCCTCTTCCGTGGCGCCAGTCCGTACAGCGAGGCCGGGCTAGTGACGCCCGAGACGACAGCCCTGGAACTGCTCCAGTTCGGCACGGAGCGCCTGGCTTCTGAACTCAACACAGAGCCTGCCATGCGTGCTACGCTGCAAACCCGCATCGGCGACGTATACGCCGACTTGGCGCTCTTTGAGCAGGCCGACTCGCTGCTCCTGGAGGCCCTAGCGTTACGGCAGGACGCACACGGCCCCGATGCGCCCGAGGTGGCGGAGAGCTACTTGCGCCTCAGCGCACTGCGCGAAGACCAAGACCGCCCACGCGAGGCGACGACGTTGGCGCTGCGCGCTCTAGCCATCCAGCGCCAGCATACGACAGTACCAACCGTTCTTGCCGAGACCCTCGACCGAGTGGGTACTACGTATTGGATGCGCACCATGCCCGACTCCGCCGCGTACTACTTGCGGCAAGCGCACCAACTGCACCGTGATGAGCCGCCGTCCGTGAGTCTAGCTAAGGTGCAGAACAACCTCGCGCTGGCGGTGCAAGACCTCGGCGATGTACAGGAAGCGGAAGCACTGCTCCGGGCTTCGCTGGCCCTGCGGATCGACCTGTTGGGCGCCGATCATCTGCTTGTGTCGTACACGCAGCACAACTTGGTCAGCCTGCTTGAGCTTCGAGGCGAGATGGACGAAGCCGAGACGCTGTCCCGCCAAGCGCTAGCCACCACTATCGCATTTCTTGGCCGCAACCACCCTGACGTCACCGATTCCATCGATCAGCTGGCAGGCCTCTTGATCCAGAATGGTGAGGTCGCTGAGGCTGAATCTCTGCTTCACGTGGGCATCGACATCTCTCGCACGGTCTTCGGAGAACCGCACTCCAACCTGTCGAACACACACGGCTGGCTAGGTTACCTCTATCATCTTCAGGAGCGCCACACCGAGTCAATTTATCACTACCGCGAGGCGCTGCGCATCGACTCTGTGGTGTATGCCGCTGAGGCGCCGCACCGCCTCAACCTCTTGTACAGCTTAGGCCTGGCGCTGCACAGCCAACAGGGGGGACGGCCCGAAGCGCGCCGCTTGCTGCACGCCTTCACCGATGTGGAGACCGCGGCCGATGCCATGCCCGAGGCGTATGCAACCGCGGTACGTCTCCTCAACGCTGAGTAGCGTTGTCCTCCTCGGGGACGGCTCCCACCGTTGGGATACTACCCCGCTCGGCCACGCTCCCGCGATATTCAGCGCACTAATCGAAAAAAGTACTTGCTATCCGCTCTACTTTTTCAGTATTTGATACAAATCAAACGCAAAACGAGAATCTTGACTAAAGACGACCTCAAACTGCAGCTCATCGACGCGTACTCCCAAGCCTACCAGAACTTGGGATACAGCTCGTTGATGGGGAAGATCGTCGCTCTACTACTCATCACGCCGGAAGCGCTTTCGCTCGACCAGATTTCGGAAGAACTCCAGATGAGCAAGGGGCCGATTTCGCAGATCGCTCGCCGCCTGAAAGACCACAACCTCATCGAGAAGGTCTGGATACCCGGCGAACGCAAGGACTACTACCGGGCCACCGAGGACATCTTCGGCCAGGCATTCCGCAACTACACCTCCTCCATGCGGAAAAACCGGAAGCTCGGCGAGCGCTTTGCTCAGCACTCTGAGGCGCTGGCCGCAGCAGACCCAGAGGTCGCCTACTTCAACCAGCGCATGCAAGAGATGGAGGCGTTTTACACGCTGATGGAGACCTTCCATCGGCAGTTCCTGCAAGCCTGGGACCAGGAGAAGCAGGCTGTGCCAGGGTAGGCCGGGTACAGGAAGCATGGGGCACGCGTCACACCCTACATTTGAAAATTTTCAAACACTACAAATATATGTTTTCGTTCAAAGACCAGACGGTCATCGTTACCGGAGGCGCTGCAGGCATAGGGCGGGCCACCGTTCAGGCATTTGCCGGCCTGGGCGCGCGCATCGAGTGCTGGGATGTCAACGAGGCGTTGGGCCAAGCGCTTGTCGCTGAACTGGCAGAACATGGGCACGCCGCGGCCTTCAGCAAGGTAAACGTCACGCAGTTAGACGAGGTGCAGGCCGCCGTGGAGGATGCCGTTGCACGGACAGGGCGCGTGGATGTGCTCATCAACAACGCGGGCATCACCAAGGACCGCACGCTGATGAAGATGGACGCCGAAACGTGGCAGCAGGTCATCGACGTTAACCTGACGGGCGTCTTCAACTGCACCAAGGCCGTGGCGCCGTTCATGGTTGAGGCCCGGTCGGGCGTGATCCTCAACGCCAGTTCGGTGGTGGGGCTCTACGGGAATTTCGGGCAGACCAACTACGTGGCTACCAAGGCGGGCGTGATTGGGATGACGAAGACGTGGGCCCGCGAGCTGGGCCGCAAGGGCGTGCGCGTGAACGCCGTGGCACCGGGCTTCATCGCCACCGAGATGGTGCAGAAGATGCCGGAGACCGTGATCGACGGCATGGTGTCGAAGACGCCGCTCCAGCGCATGGGTCGGCCCGAGGACATTGCCAACGCCTACGTGTTTCTCGCCTCGGAGCACGCCAGTTTCATCACGGGCACCACGCTCAGCGTAGACGGAGGCGTGATCATATGAGGACGGTCCGCTTCATCGGCACCGGCATGGCCGTTCCCGACCACGTGGTGCCCAACAGCTGGTTCAACGAGCGGCTGGGGCAGGACGTGGACACGTGGCTGCGAGAGAACCTGACCATCCGCGAGCGGCGCTGGATGCAGGACGGCGAGCGCCTGAGCGACTTCTGCGTGGCGGCGGCAGACAACGCGCTCAGCATGGCGCAGGTCGGCCCGGAAGACATCGACCTCGTCATCATCTCCACCGACACGCCCGAGTTCATCTCGCCCTCCACCGCTGCCGTCGTCTGCGACCGCATGGGGCTGACGCAGGCGACGAGCTTCGACCTGAACACCGCCTGCGCCGGGTTTGTCATGGCAGCAGAGACGGCGGCCAACTTCCTCAAGGCCGACGAGCGCTACACCCATGCGCTTGTCATCGGCGCCTATGGGATGAGCCGCTTTCTCAACCTGGACGACAAGAAGACCGTGACCCTCTTCGCCGATGGCGCCGCCGCAGGCGTCGTCAAAGCCATCGACGCCGACCAGCCCTACCACCTCGCCTCGGACAGCCGGACGAAGGGGGAGTACAACGACTACATGGGCATCTACCACGGCGGCTCGGCGCTGCCCACTACCGCGGAGAGCGTGCAGCAGCAGCAGCACAAGCTGGTCTTCGCCAAGAAATTCCCCAAGGAGCTGAATCCGCTGATGTGGACGGAGATGATCCAGACGGTGGCCGAGCGCGGCGGCTTTGCCGTGTCCGACATCAAGAAGGCGTTCATGACCCAGATCAACATTAACCAGATCCATGAGACGATGGACAACCTGGGGCTCGACCGCGCGGTGGCGCCTACGATCATGAGCACCTATGGCTACACGGGCTCGGCGGCTATCGGTATGGCGATGGACATCACGGTGCGGCGTGGCGAGCTCCAGCCGGGCGACATCTTCGTGCTGATGGGCTCGGGCGGCGGTCTCACGTTCGCCTGCAACGCCTTCAGGTGGTAGGAACGCGCTATGAGCCTTGCATCGCAAAGTATGGTCATTGCCGGATGGGTCCTGGTGCTCGCGTACGCGGGGGCCATCCTCTTCTTTGTGATTCGCGGCGCGCGCGAGATCCGCTCCGTCGACGACTACGCCGTAGGCAGCATCCTCTTCTCGCCCACGGCGGTCGGGTTGTCGCTGGCGGCGTCCATCACGAGTGCGGCTACGTTCATCATCAACCCCGGCTTCGTCGCCGTCTACGGCATCAGCGGCATCCTGTCGATGGCGATTGCGCTGCCGGTGGCCGCGTTGATCTCGCTGGTGGTGCTCACCAAGGGTTTCCGCAAGCACGGCCACTCGGTGAAGGCGCTGACGATGGCGCAGTGGATGGAGACGCGCTACCAGAGCAAGGGCTTCGGCGTCTTTTTCGCCGTGCTCTCGCTGCTACTCATCACGTTCCTGGTGCTCATCTGCGTGGGGCTCACCAAGGTGCTGTCGAGCACGCTGAACATCCCCGAGTGGGCAGCGCTGCTGGGCATCGTCGTCTTCGTGTTTGGCTACATGATGTTCGGCGGGGCCAACTCGATGGTCTACACCAACACGATCCAAGCGGTGCTCATGCTGATCGTGGCCGTGGTGCTCCTGACCTCGGGCTACGAGCACTTCAGCAACGGCGTGCGCGGCTTCCTAGACAAGCTGAGCGCCATCGACCCCAAGCTCATCGCCACAACTAACAACGACAGCTTCCTCTTCCGCGACTACTTCGAGATCTTCGTCTGCCAATTCATCGTCGGCATCGCCATCATCTGCCAGCCGCACATCCTGACGAAGTCGCTGCTGCTCAAGAGCGACCGTGATGTGAACCGCTACCTGCTCGTGGGCGCCAGTGTGCAGATGCTGTTCTTCCTCGTGGTGATCGCCGGCCTGTACATCCGCCTCGCCTTCCCCGACCTCTCGGCGAACGGCGCTGCGATCCCGCTCGACGGGCTGGTGTCGGCGTATGTGGTGAGCGAGTTTCCCGTCTTCATCGGGCTGATCGTGGTGATGGGGCTCATCTCGGCGGGCCTCTCCACGATGGAGGGGCTGATCCAGTCCATCTCGGTCTCCATCACGCAGGACATCCTGAAGCCGCTGGCGGGCCGGATGGGCAAGCTGGACGGTTTTGAGCAGCGCGGCGTGCAGGTCAACAAGTGGGTGATTGTGGCGCTGGGCGTAGCCTGCGTGTTCATCTCGTGGGATCAGCTGGTCAACCCCAAGCTGAGCGTCGGCATCTTCGCGCAGAACGGCGTCTACGCGTACTTCTCGGCGGCCTTCGTGCCCATCCTGTTTGGGCTGTTTGGCTGGAAGGCGAACCGGCGCGGCATCATGGTCGCCTCCGTGGCCGCCGTGGTCATCCACTTCTCGATGTACTACGGCCAGCTCGCGGTGCCGTTTACCGCGGCCACGGGCGAGAACCCCGGCGTGGCCGCCGCCGTCGCCATCGCCTCCTCGGTGCTGATCGTTCTGGGCAGTTCGCTGTTCGCTACCGATGGCGCGGCGCACTCCACCTCCAACACCCCAGAGGTATCCGCCGCATGATCCACGCTGTCACCTATCCCACGGCGCGGCTGGCGCAGCACGCGTTGGTGAGGCCCGGCGGCGAGACCGTCGTCCTGCTCGTCCACGGAAACGGATCGTCGTCCGTCTTCTGGAAGGACCTGATGGCGCGGCTCCCCGAGCGCTTCACCGCCCTCGCGCCCGACACGCGCGGCTACGGCGCCACCGAGGCGCGGCCCATCGACGCTACGCGCGGCTTCGGCGATGTGGTGGATGACCTCATCGCGCTACTCGACCACCTGGGCCACGCGCAGGTGCATGTGGTGGGGCACTCGCTGGGCGGCAACATCCTGTACGCGCTCCTGGGAAGCCACCCCGAGCGCTTCGCAAGCGCCACGCTGGTCAACCCCGGCTCGCCATATGGCTTTGGTGGCTCCAAGGGCGAGCAAGGCGAACCGTGCTGGCCCGACTTCGCAGGCTCGGGCGGCGGCATCGCCAATCCGGTCTTCGTGGAGCGCCTGAAGGCCGACGACCGCAGCCTGGACGACCCGAACGCCAGCCCGCGCGCCGTGATGAACACCTACTACTGGCACCCGTCGTTCACAACACCCGCCGAGGACGAACTGCTGGACGGCCTGCTGGCGATGCAGATTGGCGAGCAGTTTTACCCAGGCGATTTCGAGGCGTCCGAGCACTACCCGTTCGTGCGGCCCGGCGTATGGGGGCCGCTCAACGCCGTCTCGCCGAAGCACCTGAGCGACACCGTGGCGCGCTTCATCGAGGCCACGGCCAGCGTGCCGGTGCTGTGGGTGCGCGGCGACCAGGACCAGATCGTCAGCGATGCGTCCCTCTTCGACTTTGGCACACTCGGAACGCTGGGCCTCATCCCAAACTACCCCGGCGAAGCGCTCTACCCGCCGCAGCCGATGGTCGCGCAGACGCGCTACGTGCTGGAGCAGCGGCGCGCCAAGGGCGGCGCCTACAGCGAAGTCGTGATGGAAGGCACGGGCCACTCGCCCTACATCGAGCGCCCCGACGAGTTCTTAGCCCACGTTTTACCCTTCTGGAGCCCATGAGCGCGACACCGCACATAGAACTGGATTGGATCGGGCGCTGGACCGTCTACGCGCCGCAGAAGGTGGCGCTGCGCAGCATCGAGACGGGCGAGCAGCTGACCTACCGCGAGTTGTACCGGCTCGTGGAGCAGATGGCGGCGGTGCTGCGGCGGGACTACGGCGTGCAGCACGGCGACCGCGTGGCGGTGCTGGCGCAGAACCGCATCGCGTACGTAGCGCTGTTCTTCGCGCTCCAGCGGCTGGGCGCGATCCTGCTGCCGCTCAACTACCGCCTGGCAGTGCCCGAGCTGGCGTTCCAGCTGCAGGATGCGACGCCCGCGCTGCTCATCCACG
Source organism: Bacteroidota bacterium (assembly GCA_038747545.1). Lineage (GTDB taxonomy): Bacteria > Bacteroidota > Rhodothermia > Rhodothermales > JBCCMF01 > JBCCMF01. The sequence goes on along the minus strand of JBCDJT010000002.1, from coordinate 75,181 downwards.
ACGCCGACTACCAAGATGCTGCCGAGGCGCTGGCCGACCACCTGCCCGCCCGCACGTCGTTCGACGCCTTCGTGGCCGATGCACAGGCAGTAGCCGAGCCGCCCACCACGACTGTGGCAGCGCAGTTCGAGGACGCGTGCATGATCCTCTATACCTCGGGGACGACGGGCCGCCCCAAGGGCGCGCTCATCACGCACCAGATGCTCTTCTGGAACTCGGTCAACACTGGGCTGCGGCTCAACCTCACCCAAGACGAGGTCATCCTGACCTTCGCGCCGTTCTTCCACACGGGCGGCTGGAACGTGCTGACGACGCCGGTACTGCATCGCGGCGGCACGGTGATCCTGCTCAAGAAGTTCGACGCCGACGCCATCCTTCGCCTGTCCGATGCCGAAAGCGCTACCATCCTCTTCGGCGTGCCTACCATGATGCAGATGATGGCCGACGCGCCCTCGTTTGCCTCCTGCTCGCTGGCGTCGATCCGGTACGCCATCGTCGGCGGCGAGCCGATGCCGTTGGGGCTGATCGAGCAGTGGAACGCGAAGGGCGTGCCCATCCGCCAAGGGTACGGGCTGACGGAGTTCGGCCCGAACGTCTTCTCGCTGAACGAAGAGGACGCGGTGCGCAAGATCGGCTCGGTGGGCTTCGCCAACTTCTACATCGACATCAAGATCGTCGATGAGCAGGACCGCGAGGTAGGCGTGGACGAGGTGGGCGAACTGCTGCTCAAGGGGCCGGTCTGCACGCCGGGCTATTGGAACAACCCCGAGGCCACGCGCGCCACCATCCAGGACGGCTGGCTCCGCACGGGCGATCTCGTGCGCCGCGACGCCGAGGGCTACGTCTACATCGTGGACCGCAAGAAAGACATGTTCATCAGCGGCGCCGAGAACGTGTACCCCGCCGAGGTGGAGCACGTGCTGCGCGCGCACGCCGCCATCAAAGAGGCCGCCGTGGTGGGCGTTGCCGACGAGCGGTGGGGCGAGGTGGGCCACGCCTTCTATGCCACCACCGACGGCACGCCGCTGGCCATCGAAGCCTTGAAGCGCTTCTGCCAAGCCAACCTTGCCAAGTTCAAGGTGCCCAAACACTTCACGCATCTCCCGGAGCTGCCCAAAAGCGCCTCGGGGAAGATCCAGAAACGCGACTTAATCCACCAAAACCGCTCCTAAACCACAAACCAGGTCCCTACTATGCGACTCACTTCTCTCCTCTCCCTCGTCTTCCTGGCGTTCGTGTTCGTCGGCTGTGACAGCGGCGGCGACGAAGGCATCACCATCCTCTCGGTCACGCCTGACAACGGCAACGGCGGCGTGAGCGTCACCATCACGGGCGAGAACTTTGGCGATGCCACGGCGGGCCTCAGCGTCCGCTTCGGGCCTACCTCGGCCACCGTCACCTCCGTCAGCGAAACCCAGATCGTCACGACGGTGCCCGATGGCGCCCCGATTGGCGCGACCACCATCCAGGTCAGCCGTGGCGACGACACAGACGCCATCGACTTCACCGTGAACGACCCGCTCGTGGGCAACTGGGTCTCCGAAGGGACGAACATCGCCCCGCTGCTGGCCGCCCCGCCGTTCAACACCGTCCGCATCACCGCCGACTTCCGCGCCGACGGTACGTACACCGTTGTCACGACGGATGCCAGCAACTCAGAGGTTACGCTGACGGGCACGTGGCAGGCCACTGCAGGCGAAGGCACCATCCGTAACGTGACGGTCAGCCAATCGGCGCCGACGACTTTGACCTCGGCAGGCATCTATCAGAACCTGGATGGCGTGCTGACCTACGAAGTCGCGCAGACGAACCCGCCACTCACGGGCGTCACGCCGCCCACGGCCGCCGCAGGCTTCGGCAGCACCTCGGGGGGCAACTTCATGCAGCTCAACGTGCAGCGGTACGTCCGCGCAACCGCACAGTAGCAACCCTGTCTCGTGCCGAAGCGCCGCAGCGTATCACGTTGCTGCGGCGCTTCGGTGTGTCTATTGTCCCGTTCACGAAACGCTCTGGCCATGAAGAAGCTAGCCCTGATCGCGCTCCTGACGAGCATGGCGGTCCCCGTATTGGCGCAAGGCGGGATCGAGCACCTGCAAGATCCGGTGCGCAAGGAGTTTCAGTTCATCGGGTACTCGTTCACCAAGACGACCGTGAGCAACATCAGCCCCACGAACGACTTCCTGCAGGGGCAGGTGATCGGGCGGATGTTTGGCGGCAACTCGACGAATACCTCGGACAACCTGGCCTACTACACCGAGCAGCGGTTCGTGCCGTTCATGGTGTACCGCCCGGCAGTGCTGGACGGGCTGGCGACCTTCCGTGCGCTGTTCAAGATCGATTACACCTTCGGCGACCGGGCCTATGGCGCAGGCAACAACGCAGGCGGCGGCATCGGTGGCGGACAGGTGAACATGCAGACGCTGCTGGCCAACATCTCCCTCAAGCCCACCGAGCAGCCGTGGAACGTCGTGGTCGGTCTGCAGCGCATCTTCGACAACCCCCGCGATCCCAACATCAACACGGTGCAGTTCGCCCAGAACAGCGGCAGCAAGCTGTCCTACTGGGGCACGCAGGGGACGGGCATCACGTGGTACGGGCTGCTCAACGACGGCACGTACGCCCGCGCCGGGGCCTACCAGCTGTGGGAAAACCTCATCGCCTTCGACGACGACGTCTCGCTGTTCATGGTCGATCTTGAGACCCGCATCACGGCCAAGAGCACGCTGGGCGTCAACGCGTGGTACGTGGCCGATCGGGGCAAGGAGGCGGGCGGCGTGTCGGTGCTAGGGCAAGGACTCACCAGCCAGCTCGCCGATTACAACGGCGCCACGCGCATCCGGCTGCCCGGCACCTCGCAGAAGTACGAGGCCGACCTCTTCTGGGCGGGCCTCAACTACTCGCACGGCCGCGACTTCGTCAACTCGCGCCTGTGGCTTGACGCGTTCGTGAACACCAACTTCGGCGTGGTCGATACGCTGGCTGCCGATAACGAGCGCGTGAGCTTCGCCGATGTGTTGGGCGTGGCTGCCAACGCCCGCGCCTCCTACAAGTGGGGCGGTACCGATCAGGACTTCGTCTCGCTCGAAGGCCTGTACACCACGGGCGACGAAAACGGCGCCTCGGACCGCACCATCAACTCGGTCCTGACGGGCAACGTGTGGGGCACGCCGGCGGGCATCTTCACCTCGCACCGGGCGCTGCTCATGTTCCCCGACCCGCAGGTGATCAACCGCTTCTACAGCATGGTACACGACATCTCCAACCTCGGCCTGGGCGTGTCGGCGGGCTTCCTGACGGCCTCCAAGTCGCTGATTCCGAACCGCCTGCACGGTAAGGTCGGGCTGGTCACCGCCTTCTCCAACGTCGCGCCCCGGCAGGGCGGGCGGTACATCGGCACCGAGATCAACGCCGAGGTCAAGTACAACCTGGGCGTCTTCCTGACGGTCGGGTACAGCGCGGCCTACGCGTGGCTGGGCGACTTCTACGACGCGCCCACCATCACCAACCAAGGCAGCCGCCCCATGAATCCGTTGACGCACTTCGTCACCCTAAGCTGGCTGATGTTCTAGCGAGATGCACATGAAGAACCTTGTTTTACTCGGCGCGCTAAGCCTACTGCTGGGCGCGTGTTCAGGCTACAAGTACGCCGCGATGCCTGCGCTCGAATTCCAGGACATCGACTACGGCTTCGCCACGCAGCGCACCGATGGCGACCTCCCCCTCGCCTACATCGACGAAGGCGCAGGCGACCAGACGATCATCTTGATCCACGGCTTGGCTTCGAATGCGGGCTTCTGGCGCTATGCTATCCCGCTGCTCGCCGAGGACTACCGCGTCATCGCCCTCGACCTCCCCGGCTATGGCAAATCCGCCAAGGGCGATCTCCCGTACGGCATGGCGTTCTACGCCGACCAGGTGGTGGCGCTGATGGATGCCCTCGCTATTGATCGCGCCGTAGTTACCGGGCACTCGATGGGTGGGCAGATCGGGCTGACGTTTGCGCTGAACCACCCCGACCGCCTGGAGAAGCTGGTGCTGGCCTCGCCAGCGGGCGTCGAAGCCTTCAAGCCGGGCGAAGCGAAGTGGCTGCGCAACGTGTTTCGGATCGACGACATCGTGCGCTCCAGCGAAGAGGTCGTGCGCACCAACCTGAACCGCAACTTCTACACGTGGCGCGACGAGTACGAGTGGATGGTGGAGGAGCGCATGCGCATGGCGAAGGGGGAGGAGATTGAGGAGTTCGCCTACGCCGTCATCCAATCGGTGGGCGCCATGCTCGACGAGCCCACGACGGACCGTCTGGGCGAGGTGACGGCGGAAACGCTCATCATCTACGGCGCAAACGATGGGCTCATCCCCAACCCGTTCCTCCATCCCGGCTTTACCGCGAAGGTGTTCGAGCGGGCCGAAGCAGCCATGCCCAACGCCACGCTCGTCGAGATTCCGCGCTGCGGCCACCTGCTGCAAATCGAGAAGCCACAGGTGTTCGCCGGAGCCGTCAAGGCGTTCCTGGAGCGTTGATCGCGCCACGACGTACCTGATCGGCTGAGACGCTAGAGGGACGACCTGCGGCATGGCAGAACAGCCCCGGAAGATGCTTATGCGATCAAAGGTGTCATCCTGAGCGAAGGCCCGCCGGGCTGTAGCCGAAGGATCTCCCACCTTGAGGTGTTGCCATCCGTAATCAGGGGAGATCTACCTGGGGTGTGCCTAGCCCGCTCGGCTCCGCTCAGGATGGCAGCAGAAGGCGCAGCGCTGCCCCCGAAATCGCCAGCGCTGGTGTTCTCGTACACTTTTTTCGTGCAGAGGGTACACAGTGATACCAGTTCGGGGAGATGATTGTGCGATCAAGGTTGTCATCCCGAGCAGAGGCCACAGGCCGGAGCCGAGGGATCTCCCACTTTGAAGTTGTGCAAAACGAGATCGGGGGAGATCCCTCGGCTTCGCTCGGGATGACAAATTTAGACGGTGTGCTGCACTATGAAATTTCAGAATTGGTCTGCCAGCTCGTTTTATCGTATATTTGCGATATACGATAAAACGAGCTGATATGCCTCGCACTATATCCACAGCCTTCGCCCCATCCGATGTCGAACTCGCCGCCTGGGCCAAAGCGCTTGGGCATCCGGCTCGCGTCGCCATCTTGCGCGTGTTGGCGGAGCGCGGCACCTGCATCTGCGGCGAGATTGTGGACGACCTGCCGCTGGCGCAGGCCACCGTCTCGCAACACCTCAAGGCGCTCAAGCAAGCGGGCTTCGTCCAAGGCCACATCGACGGGCCGCGCTCGTGCTATTGCCTCAATCCGGCCACGCTCGCTAAGGCGCAACGTGCGCTTGCCGTCCTGTTTGCTGGCCTCGGCCCCGACTGCTGTTCCTCTTCACCTGATTCTACGTGTTCATGATGACCACACCCGAACCGAGTACCTGCTGCGGTCCCACGTGCTGCACCCCCGAAACATTGGCTCCGGCTTCCTCGGCTGAGACAATCCGAGCTACCGTGCGCGAAACGTACGCGGCTATCGCCGAGGCAGCGCCTGAGCCTGGCTGTGGCTGCGGTCCTGCCTGCTGCGACGGCGGCGTCAGTGACATGATCGGCGACGCGTATGCCACCGTGGACGGCTACACCGCTACCGGCGACCTCAAGTTGGGCTGCGGCGTGCCCACCGAACATGCGGGCCTAGAGCCCGGCCAAACCGTCCTCGACTTAGGCTCGGGGGCGGGTCTCGACCTGTTCATCGCCCGCACCATCGTCGGCGAGAGCGGCCAGCTGATCGGCGTGGACATGACGCCTGCCATGATCGACCGCGCCCGCGCCAACACCGCCGATCTAGGCTATGGCAATGTCGCGTTTCGGCTGGGCGAGATCGAGCACCTGCCTGTGCGCGACGCCAGCGTGGACGTGGTGATCAGCAACTGCGTGCTCAACCTCGTCCCCGACAAGGCCGCAGCCTTTGCCGAGATGCACCGCGTGCTCAAGCCCGGCGGCCATTTCTGCGTCTCCGACATCGTGGTGAAAGGCACACTCCCGCCCAGCATCCAGCGCTCGCTGGAGCTGCACGCGGGCTGCGTGGCAGGCGCTATTCCGCACAGCCGCTACCTCGACCTCCTGCGCGAAGTAGGCTTCACCAATGTGGAGGTCGTCGCCTCCCGCGCCATCGACGTGCCCGACGAGGCCCTGCCCGCCAGCGTAGACCGCGGCGAGGTGCGTACCTTCAGAGCGTCAGGGAACGCCCTGCTGAGCATCACGGTGCGCGGACAACGTCAGTAAGCAGCATTCGCCTTTCCGAAACCCGCATCCGCACCTCACGGTACTTGCTCGCGCACAAACTTGCGGAACCGTGGACATCATAGATCCCGTTGAGGTCAACCCGAATAAGCTAGGAGGCGAGCCCGTCTTCGCAGGGACGCGCATTCCCGTTGCGATCCTGTTCGACTACCTAGAGTCGGGCGCCAGCGTGGATGCCTTTCTGGACGATTTCGACATTGACCGGGCTCTCGTGCATGCCTTCCTGCACGACTTGCGCAAGCGCACGGCAGACCGGGCCGCATGAAGGTGCTGCTGGACCACAACGTGCCGCACAGACTGCGGCTAGACCTGGCTCCCCTCGACGTTTCCACCACACACTACATGGGGTGGAACAACCTGGACAACGGTGATCTCATGGCAGCGGCCGCTCAAGCCGACTTCAGGGTGCTCATCACGGCAGATCGCGGCGTCGGTTTTCAGCAGGGCTTGGCAGCGTACTCTATCGGCTTGGTCTTTCTGCACATTCATCCATTTACCTACCCTGCGATCCGCCCGTTCGCAGCAGCCATCACGGAGGCGGCTGGCTATGCTGCCAAAGGACAGCAGCTCTCCGTCTTCCGCGCTTGAGGAGCGATCCTGGATCGATGTGGCCAGAACGCCAGCACTACCGCGTCACCATCAGCGGCTGGGCGTGCTCGTGCTGGCCGACGGTGGTACGAAGGACATACAGCCCGGCGGCCAGGCCTGTCACATCCACCTGCAGGCGATGCGCCTGGGCGGTCAGGTCGCCGTGGTGAACGACTTTCACTTGGCGCCCGAGCACGTCGTACACCGCGACCGTGGCGGAGGCGCCGAGCCCGACCTCGACAGTCAGCGTCGCGAGGTCGTGGACCGGATTGGGATACGCCGGATGCACGACGAGCGCTGCCTCAGGTAACGTGGTCAGTTCCACGATGGGCGAGTAGGCGAAGGTGCCGTCGTAGTCGATCTGCTTGAGACGAAACGCATACGACCCGCTGACGGGCAGCGCGTGGCGGTACTGGTAGCGCTGGCGCTCCAGCGTGGTGCCGCTGCCCTCCACGAAGCCCAGCGTGGTCCACGGCGCTGCATTGGCGGCTTGCATCTCCACGGAGAAGCCCGCGTTGTTCGTCTCGCTCGCCGTCTGCCACGTCAGCACGGCTGCCGAGCCGTCGAGCGCTGCGGTGAACGCGGTAAGTTCAACCGGGAGCGCCGTCTCGGCCTCGCCGATGCTGTACTCGCTGAAGCTGGTGACATTGGCGCAGGTGAACGTGTTGGCCGTGCCGTTGTAGGTACAGTTGCCCGAGTCATCGGCCCACGCGCTAGTCGGCGTATCGCGCTTGAGCAGCCGGGCCGTGGCTTTGTTGATGGCGTTCAGGCCGCCGAAGTCGAAGACGAGGTTGGCACTCACAGTGCCGCGCTCGGCGAAGCCCCAGATGACGCCTGATCGGGCGGTGACGCCTGTAGGGAAGGTCTCGCCCGTGGTGCGGCTGTCGGCGCCGTAGGTGTATACGCCGAGGGTGTTGCCGCCGCCGGGCGCTGGGCTGTTGGCCAACGTTACCTGCACCTGTCTCCCGCTGGCGCCCACAGTGGTCGCCGTAGTGCTAGCCGCATACGCGCTGCTGTTGCCCAGCGGCGAAGAGGCCTCCACCCACTGCGCATTGCCTTTGAGGTCGCCGTTCCAGCCTCGCGAGCCTGCATCCGATGTGGTCGTGCCTGTGCCTTCGTCCAGCCGCCAGTAATTGGCGAGGCCCGTGGGCGCCGAGCCGAACACGCTGTGCATGGCGCCCTGGATGTCGGCCTGTGAGCGCGCCGATGTCCAGATGCGTACCTCGTCAACTGTGCCGTTGAGGTAGCGGCCGTCCACCGACTGGCCGATGCGGAGATTGCCTGACGCGTTGAAAGTGCCCGTCTGAAAGACCGAGCCCGCTGCCTGACCGTCGATGTAGATCCGCATAGTGCTGCCATCGTACACGCCTGCCACATGGTGCCACCTGTCGGCGGAGAGCAGGAGGGTGGCGTCGAGCCGCGCATCGGAGCCCCCGAAGCCCAGCAGGAACTGCACGCGGTTACTCTCCACCCCAAAGTCGCCGATGCGCAGGATGGCTTTGTTGCCTGTCGAGATTTCGGTTCCCACAATCGTGGCTATCTGGTTGGCGGCCGGGAAGCTGGCCACGTTGACCCATGCCTCCAGCGTGATCGCCGAGCCGCTGAGGGTTCTCGACCCTAAGTCCACGTAGTCGCCATCGCCGTCCAGGCGCAGCGCATAGCGCAACGTGCTGGAGACGGCGCCGAGCGTCAGCGAGGTGTAGTCGTCCTCGCCCGTGTTGCCGTTGTTGGGCGTCGAGTCGAAGTCGGTCTGGGTGACGGCGGTGACCTCGGCGGTCACGGTTTGCGTGCCGTTTTGGGTGCGCCGCACGGTCAGCGTCAGCGTTGCCGAGGCGCCGGGGGCGAGCGAGGCCACGGTCCACACGCCCGTGTCGGGGGCGTAGCCGCCGCTGTTGCTCTGGTGGGCGAGGCCGCTGGGGAGCGTGATGCCCACCGTGACGTTCGTCGCCGTGAGCGCACCGCCGTTGGTGAGGGTGAATACCAGCGTACCGTCCGTGCTCACCTCGGGGTTGTCACCCTGGGCGGCGCTGCCTAGTTCGAGGTCCACCGTGGTGGTCGATACGCCGCTGTATAGGTGTCGCGTGGCCGCATAGGCGTAGGTCCCGTTACTTTGCCGTCCTACCCCCATGATGGCAATCCGATTGCCCACATCGACGAAGGCGGTGCCCATCCGGTAAAACGTAAATCCTGTGCCGATGGTCTGCGTCCCGCCCGTACCAAAGCTGGTGTCCAGCGCGCCCGACGTCGTGACGCGACTCAGGAAGAGGTTGCTGTTGTTCTGCGCCCACCCGGTCACGATGGCTTCGTCGTTCTGCTGCACGATCACACGCGGCTCGGGAAACGCGTTGCTGCTCGCCCAATCGATGACGCGCGGGTTGCCCCCGTTGAACGCGCTGTCGATGCTGCCATTGCTGAGGAGGCGCAGCACGTACGGGTCGTTGCTGGCATTGGTGTATCCGGCGATGAGGTAGCGCCCTTGGCTATCGACCCCGATGGCGTGGCCAGGATCTGAGGAGCCGGGCAGATCGATTCGGGCGATGCCGTTAGACCCAAAGCCAGTGTCTGGCGCGCCGTTGGCCGCGTACCGGAGGACCAAGAGCTGCCCCGACGCTACGCCTACCGCCATGATCCGGCCGCTGCTGTCCACAAGCAGATCGTAGAGGTCGTTGAACCCGGTGCTGGAGGGAATCAGCGTGCGGAGGAAGCCATCGCCGTCGAAAGACGTGTCAAGCGTACCGTCTGCGTTCAGGCGAAACAGCATCACGCCTCTGTTGAAGTTGTCCTCAGCGCGCCCCCCCACGAGCACTTTGCCGTCGGGCTGGACCACAATGCGGTTGGCGACCTCCGAGAACCCGCCGTTGATCGCCAGCCATCCGTCAGTGTCGAACGAGGTGTCGAGGCTTCCGCTGGCCGTGAGGCGGGCCACAATCACATCGCGCACGCCCACCTCGCCGCTGATGCTGACGGCGTAGATGCGGCCGCTGCTGTCTATCGCGCAGTCGTCGGCGCGTTCGTTGCCGCCCAAGTCGATGATCGCCACGCCGTCGGTGCCGAAGTTGGTGTCCGCTGAGCCATCGGCGTTGAAGCGCGCAAACGCCATGTCCGTGCCGTTGGTGGTGGGGCGGCCTGAGAGAAACACATCGCCGCACACCACATACTGCCCCGATGCCGTGGTGCCGCCGCCATAGGCGAAGACCGAGCTAGCGGCTACGTCGATGGTGGCGATGCCGTCGCCGTCGAAGGCGGTGTCTAACGCGCCGTCCTGTGCCCAGGCGGGGCTGGCAGCGAGGAGCAGGAGGCTGAGCAGGGTAACGATGCGCACGCGCGTGACCGGATAGATTGCTGGAAACGAATCTGTCCAGTAAGCGAGATCGCCGTCAGGATCGGATCATGTACGTCTTACGCTCACCTTGCAATCACCCAATAATGCGGTGCTGGTTGGCGCTGAGGAAGCTGTCCCAGCTGTCGTGCTGCGGCGTCTTGCCCTTGGCGCCCCGGTGGGCGTGGCAGAGTGCCACGGCGAGCGCATCGGAGGCATCGAACATGACCTTTTCGGGCTCGTCGGTGATATTGAGCACGGCGCGGGTCATGTACCACACCTGCTCCTTGCTGGCGTTGCCCTTGCCCGTGGCCGACTTCTTGACCTCCTTCGGCGTGTACTCCACTACGGGGATCTCTCGGTTGAGCGCGGCCAGCATCGCCACGGCCTGCACACGCGCCAGCTTGAGCATCGACTGCGGGTTCTTGCCGTAGACGGGCATCTCCACAGCACACGCGTCGGGGAGGCAGCGGTCGATGACGCTGAGCAGTCGGTCGTACACCTGCTTCAGCCGCCACTGGTGGCTCTTCTGCACATCGAGCTTGAGCACGCCGTACTCCACCAACTGCTCTTGCCCCTTGACGATCTGGATAACGCCATAGCCCGTTACGCGGGAGCCAGGGTCAACGCCGAGGACAATCATGGCGGTTAGGGATTGACGATGGAGAGGCAGCGGGTGGTGATCGCTAGGCGTCTAGCTCAGCAAGGGTCGCATCGTCTACTTCGAGCGTAGAGAAGACAGCTTGGATGTCCTGATGCTCTTCGAGTTTGTCGATGACGGCGAGGACGGTCTGCGCCTGCTTCGTCGGCAGCGCGGTGGTGGTGATGGGGATCTGCTGGAGGCTGGCCTCTTCTACCTCTACGCCCGCCTCGCTCAGCGCGGCCTGCACGTCGCCGAAGTGCTCCACCGCGGTGGTCACAGTGAAGCTGTCGTCTTCGGCCACGAGGTCTTCGGCACCCGCCTCGGCTACGAGCTCGAACAGCTCCATCTCGTCATGCTCGCCCACTGGGATGTCGAAGATGCCCTTGCGGTTAAACTGAAACGCCACCGAACCGCTCTGCCCCAGGCTGCCGCCTGCCTTGTTAAGGATGGCGCGGATGTCGGCCACGGTACGGTTGGTGTTGTCGGTGAGGGCGTCGATGAAGAGCGCGATGCCGCCGGGGGCGTAGCCCTCGTACGTCATCTCCACGTAGTCGGCGCCTTCGATCTCGCCCGTGCCGCGCTTGATGGCGCGCTCGATGTTGTCCTTCGGCATGTTCTCGCCCTTGGCCTTGTCCACCGCCAGGGCCAGCTTGGCGTTCATGCTCGGGTCGCCGCCGCCATCGCGCGCGGCCACCATGATGTCGCGGGTGATGCGCGCCCACGCCTTCGAGCGCCGCGCATCGGTGACGGCCTTCTGCCGCTTAATCTTCGACCATTTATTATGTCCTGCCATAGCCTGCGGACGGAGTTGGAGGGTGGATGTAGCGAAGTGAGGCGCGCTAACGGTCCACCGCTGCGCTGTGTTCTTCGGCAGCAGGCGCTACGCCGCGCAACACGGCCACCTGATGGATCAGCATCGACGTGGCCTGGATGAGCAGCAGCAGAAACGCCACCGGGATCATCGTCTTGATGGGGTAGCGCGGCAGGCCGCCGGGGTCGGGCGAGACTTCGAGGACCGCCCACGAATTGACGACCGTAGGCCACGACACCCACAGCATGACGAGGCAGAACGGCATCAGGAAGAGCACGGTGCCCAAGAGGTTGATCCACGCTTGCCCGCGCTTGGAGAGGCGCCCGTAGAGCACATCCACGCGCACGTGCCCGTCGTGGCGCAGCGTGTAGGCAGCGGCCAGCAAGAAGACGAGGCTGAACAGGTACCACTGCGCTTCGATGTAGCCGTTCGAGCTGAGGCCGAGGCCCGTGTAGCGGTCCAGGTAGCGCGCCACCGCGTTGAACGCGCCAATCAGCACCATCGCCAGCGTCAGCCAGTACACCGCCTGCCCCGTCCGGTCGGCGAAGCGGTCGATGGAGTTGGCGAGTTTGAGCCAGCGGTGCATGGGGCGGTCGAAGGTCGACAGGTCTCAGGTCGGAAGATCCTCCGCCTGTGCTGCGCAAGATACACCTTCTTGCGCTGAAAACCTGTGCGCCGCGCCCGCTAGAGCAGCGCCATCAGCCGGGTGCGGATGTCAGTGACATCGACCGTTCTGGACGCATCGGGCTCAACTTGGCCTTCTACCACCTTGAACTGCTGATGTGGTCTCCATGGCTCCTCCATTTCGTGGAGAAAGTCCTCCCAATCAGCGGGGTCTACCTCATCGCCAGACGGTGGTGTCTGCAGGCTTTCGGGTGTGTGCTTGATGAGCCATCCGTAGAAACGCTTGGCGAGCGAGACCTCAGCGTAATAGGCTTGCTCCTTTGCGGCAAGCTGAATCAGGCCGCGCCGAGCCATGTCAGCCGCACTATGCCAGTGAGTCGCTTGCAGCTGTTCGAGGTGGTAGGTCCAGACGCTCCACTCTTGGATGGGGCCGTACTCCAAAGCGAGTTGGAGATAGTACAAACGGGTTGACGCATCGGGAAGTACGGCTTCGTGCCGAGGGTGCAGACTTACTTGCAACGCCTGCTCGCCCAATCTGCCGGCAATGTGTGGTCGATCTTGCAACACCAAAGCATGAGACTCGGTGAAACGCTCAACGCCAGCCTTGAAGGCTGCTGCGCGGTCCGACGGAAGTGCTTCGTATCCGTCTCGAGACCAGTGGTACAAGTTCATCATTAGATCCATCGACGCCATAAAAGCCCTGTTGTGGTCGCGAGAGCTCTCGTGCGTAAACTCAGGCACTTCGCCCCGTCCAAATGCTGCGAGGTACATGGCCGTGATTTCCCCGAACGATGGTTGACCCTCATTCCATCGCGCTACCAGCGCATCGACCTCAGCCTGCGTGTACGGCGCATCGGGGGCGATGGGCGTGGTTGCATCGCACGCCGTGAGCATAGTGACAGCGAATAGGGAGGCAATGAGCACGCGCATGGCAAAGCGACCGTAAAACGAAACGGATGGACGCAGCGTGTATCGGCCGCGGCGCCCACCCGTTAAGGTACTCATTGCACGCCCCTTCAGCGAACGCTCACGTCCAGGCGATAGGCGCCCGTCTCGCCCGGCTGGTACGAGGTCACCGTGACGCGCCACTCCCCGCTCTCCTGGGCCGTCAGCTCCAGTCGCGAGACGTTCTTCGAGTCGCGGAAGTCGTCGTTGTCGGTTTTACCACCGCGCGGGTCAGCCACCACGATGTACGTGTCGAAGTCGAGCGAGGTCATCTCTACGGTCACGGTCTGCCCGGCGTTCGCTTGGAAGTAGTAGACGTCGTAGTACTCGCCGCTGTCTAGCGTGCGGTCGTTGGCGTTGAGCTCGCCACGGAAGGCCTGCGAAGCGACCGCGCCCGACGTGGGCGAGGGCGTGAGATCGAGGTTGTACGCGCCTTGCTCGCCACCGGCATACGACGTGACAAAGATGCGCCATTGGCCTTCCTCTGTGGCGCGAAAGTCCAGTTCAGAGCGGTTCTTCGAGCCATCGACATCGTCGTTCTCTTGCCGATCCCCGCTGGATGACATGGCGACGAGGTAGGTGTCGAAGTCGTTCGACGTCAGCGCCGCCTGGATGCGGTCGCCCTCGTTTACGGTCACGTAGTAGGCGTCGTAGTATTCGCCCTTGTTGAGCGTGCGGTCGCTGCTGCTGAGCGTGCCCCGTAGGCCGCCTCCGCCACTGCCGCCCTTACCACCGCTACCGAGCGGCGGGCTCATTTGCAACGTGTACGCACCGGCCTCACCCGGCTTGTAGCTCGTCACCAACACATTCCACTCGCCACTCGTACCAGCCGTCAAGTCGATGCGTGATTGGCTGCTGGAGCCTTCGAAATCGTCGTTCTGCGTGCGCTCGCCGTTGGGGTCGACCAGAATCAAGAACGGGTCGAATTCTGACGAGGTGAGGTCAATGAAAATGCGCTGTCCGGCGGTGACATTGACCCGGTATCCATCCACATACTCCCCGCTGTTGAGCTGAGCATCGCCCGCGGCGAGGCTTTCCGTGTACGTGGCGAGGCCACCGCCGCCGCTGCCGCCACGCGATGCCGTTACGTTCACCTGATACGCCCCCGTCTCGCCGCCCGCATACGAGGTGACGCCCACGCGCCAGTTGCCGCTCTCGGTGGCGTCGAGCTCGATGCGCGAGCGGTTGGTGGAGCCCTCGTAGTCGTCGTTCTGCGTGATCTCGCCGCTGGGCGAAATGACGAAGAGGTGCGTGTCGAACGCGTTAGACGTGAGATCGAGCACTACCTGCTCGCCCTGGTTCAGCGCAATGCCGCACACGTCATAGTGCTCGCCGTCGTTGAGCTGGTCGTCGCTGGGCGAGAGCGTGCCGTTGTAGCTGACGCTGAGGGGGCCGCTGCCGCTGCGGGCGGCTGGGCAGGCGTCGTTGTCAGCTACCGTGGGTTGCACGGGTACGTCGTTGCGCGTGACAGGCTGCTGATCGCGGACGGCCCCGCCGTTCTGGTCGCGGGCGGCCATCCAGCCGTTTTGGATCGCCGCGAGGCGGGCGCTCTTAGCGGGGTGGGTGTCGCTGCCCCGGTCGCTGGCCAGCGTGCGCATGGCGATCTGTGCGTCTTCCAGGCTGGCGCCCATGCGCTGGAGCACGTAGCCCGAGAAGCGGTCGGACTCCAGCTCGATCTTCGGACGGCTCCCGCCGGCTTCCAGCGTATGGCCCGAGAGGTGGTGGCCAATCTCGTGCGCCATGATGCTGATGGCGGCCCAGTCGTTGCTGGTGGCGTTGGCCACGCGCTCCATGAAGCCTTGGTTGTAGAGGATCAGCCGCCGCTCGCCGCGGATCACCGCCGCCGCGTTGGGCACGTTGGCGGCCATGATGTCGAAGTTCTGCGGCAGCCCCGTGAAGTTCATCACGCGCGCCACAGCGTCCTGCGCCTCCATGTCTGACGCGAAGCTCCACAGCGTTTCATCCGGCAGCTCGCCGATGTAGCTGCACGAGTGCTTGACGGTGATCTGCTCTTGGGCAACGGCGGATGTGAGACCAAGGAGGCTGAACAAGGCCAGCCAGACGAGCGACTTCATGACATCGGGAAAGTAGGTGGAACGTTAGGCGCAGACTACATGTGCTCATTGAGAGGGCACAATACCCGGCTTGGGGTAATACGTAGCGCGCTGCCTCCTAAAACCCCCTCTTTGGCGCTACAACAGGCCACAGATGCGCCCCTAGCTGCCCACTACCGACTGACGCACCGGAGCTATCATGAAGCGTATCTCCTTTATCGGGAGATGATGCGCTGCGTATCTTGCATGCGCCACCGCCAGCACAGCCGTTCGCGGCACAGGCTACGCGACTTATTCCACCACTAGTTCTAGACCATAGACACCCGTCTCGCCGGGCTTGTACGAGGTCACCGTCACGCGCCACTCCCCGGTCTCTTGGGCGGTCAGATCCACACGCGAGCGGTTCTTCGAGTCGCGGAAGTCGTCGTTTTCTGTCATCTCCCCACTCGGGTCAGCCACAAGGAGGTAGGTATCAAAGTCGAGCGAAGTCATCTTGACCGTGATTGTTTGCCCTGCCTCAGCCCGGAAGTAGTAAACATCGTAGTACTCGCCGCTGTCCAGTGTGCGGTCGCCCGCACGGAGTGTGCCATAGAAGGCTTGTTCGGCCGCAGGGCCTGTGACGGGTGAAGGCGTCAGCTCCAGGTTGTACGCGCCGCGCTCGCCACCGTCGTACGACGTCGCTATGATGCGCCACTGGCCGTCCTCGGTCGCGCGGAAGTCGAGTTTGGAACGGTTCTCCGAGCCATCGACATCGTCGTTCTCTTGCCGATCGCCGCTGGATGACATGGCCACGAGGTAGGTGTCGAAGTCATTCGACGTCAGCGCCGCCTGGATGCGATCGCCCTCGTTTACGGTCACGTAGTAAGCGTCGTAGTATTCGCCCTTGTTGAGCGTGCGGTCACTGCTGCTGAGCGTGCCCTGGAGCGCACTGCTGCCAGCGCCTCCAGAGGGGCTCATTGCGCTGCCCACACGCCCGCCTTCCCTGGTGCTGGGCGTTGTACTTAGCAGGTACTTCCCAGTCTCTCCGGGCTTAACGCTTGTCACAATGATGGTCCACGCTCCGGTTACGCCTGCCGTTAGCTCGATGGCCGCGTGGCTAGTTATGTCTCTGTAGGCATAGTTCTGCGTTTGTTCGCCGTTGGGGTCAATCAGAATTACGAAGGGCTCTATGTAGAAGGAGACCACGCTGATCTCGATATCCTCCCCAGCCGCCAGATCCACGGTATAAACGTCGGCGTATTCGCCGCTGCTGAGTTGGTCATCTTCGTCGTCAAGTGAGCCCATAATATTGGCGATTGGCCGATTTATCTGAAGCGTATAGCTTCCTGCATCGCCTGCCTTAGAGCTCGTGACTATCACTTTCCACTCCCCACTTTCCCTGGCCGTCAGCGCGATGCGCGATCGGTCAGAGGCGCCTTCATAGTCGTCGTTCCGCGTCTTATTCCCACTGGGGTCGATCAGGATCAGATACGGGTCAAAATCTGACGAGGTGAGGTCTGCGATAACGCGCTGCCCAGCGGTCACGTTTATGACGTACGAATTGCCGTCCTCACGAGCCATCATTTCTGAGATGATAGCAGCGAGGCTGCCCGTTCGGGTGATGAAGCTGTGCTCGCTGTCCTGCGCCGTCGTCGTTATGGTCACTCGGTATGCACCTGTTTTCTTCTCGTACCGCGAGGTGAATCCGATCAGCCAGTCCCCAGTCTCGGTAGCGCCGAGCTCAATGCGCGAGCGGTTGGTGAAGCCTTCGTGGTCGTTGTTCTGCGTCACCTCGCCGCTGGGCGATCGCACGAAGAGGTAGGTGTCAAACGCGTCAGAGGTCAGATCAATCACCACCCGCTCGCCTTCGTTGAGCCGGATCGTGCACGTGTCATAGTACAGGCGCTCCTCAAGCATGTCATCGCTGCTAGACAGGGCACCGCCGTAGCTGATGTTGAGCGGTCCGTTTCCGCTGCGGGCAGCCGGGCAGCCGTTCTGATCGCGCGTGGATGGTGTCTCCACTTGTGCAAAAGCCGAGGCGCTGCTGACAAGACCTAGCACAGCCAGCCAAGCAATCGTTTTCATGAGGTTCGAAATCGCAGGTGGAGGGAAAACAGTAGGTTATCCTGCGGCTTCGTTACGGCCAATACCCGCATTGGGGTAATCTGGCCAGCCTGTCTGCCTCTACGCCGATCTCTCTTGCTCTTACTGTCGCAAACTCTCCGCTGGGTTGGCCAGCGCCGCCCTCGTAGCTTGGTAGCTGATCGTCAGCACGGCGATGACGAGCGCCGACACGCCCGCCACGAGGAAGACCGTCAGCGAGATGGGCGCGTGGTAGCTGAAGTCCTGCAGCCAGCGGCTCATCAGCAGGTAGCCCACCGGGGCAGCTACGATAAAGGCAATGCCCACCAGCATGGCGAAGTGGCGCGTGAGCAGGACGATGATCTGCGCCAGCGAGGCGCCGAGCACCTTGCGGATGCCGACCTCCTGCCGTCGCTGCTCGGTCATGAAGGCGGCCAGCGCAAACAGCCCGAGGCACGCCACCAGCATCGCCAGCGCAGTGAAGACGCCGAACAAGCGGCCCACGCGCGCCTCGAAGGTGTACATCTGCGCGAACCGCTCGTCCAAGAAGTTGTAGCGGAAGGGCTGCTCGGGCACGAACCGCGTCCACAAAGCTTCGACCTGTGCCAGCGTGTTTTGCACGTCATCCGTGCTGAGCTTGATGAGTGTAGCTTGACCGCCCTGGCCAGGCACCATGGTGAGCGGACCGATGTCGTCTTTCATCGACTGGAAGTGGAAGTCCTTGACGACGCCGATGACCGTGTACGCGTCCGAGACCAGCTCGCCCGTCTCCGGGTCCAGGCGCGTGTACGACCGCACGCGCTGCCCGATGGGGTCGTCGAACCCGAATTCGGCCACGGCTTCCTCGTTGAGCACGGTGGCCTCGGCATCGCCGGGGCGAGACGGGTCGAAGAAGCGACCCGCTACCAGTTCCAAGCCCAGCGTCTCGGCGTAGTCATCGTCCACAAACCACTTGGCCACGGCAATCTCGCCCTCAGCCGGGTCTGTGCCTTCTACCCACGCCCCCGAGCCGTTGTACGTGTAGCCCTCTACGGGCACGAAGCTGCTAGAGGTGCTGCGCTGCACGCCGGGGATCCGCTCTAGTTCGGCCTTGAACGCCTCAGCCTGCTCGCCCAGCGTGAAGCTGTCTTCCACGATGAGCACTTGGTCCTTCTCAAAGCCGAGCGCCTTGTTCTGGAGGAAGTCCATCTGCTGGCTCACCACCAAGCTGCCGATGAGCAGTACAATCGACGTCGCAAACTGGAAGACGACGAGCGCCGAGCGGAGCGTGCCGCTTTTGCTGCCTATGCTGAGGCTGCCCTTCAGCACGCGGATGGGCTGGAAGCCCGAGAGGTAGAGCGCCGGATACGCACCCGCGAGCAGACCCAGGGCCACCAACGTCGTGAGTAGCGCAGGGTAGATGCCCGCCTCGCCCCACGGTAGCGTCAGCGATTGGTCGGCGAGGGCGTTGAACCACGGCAGGGCCAGCGCCACGAGGGCCACGGCCAGCCCCATCGCCAGCGCGCTGATGACCACGGCCTCCACCAAGAACTGCGCAGCCACTTGGGCCCGCACCGAGCCCAGCACCTTGCGCAGTCCGATCTCCCGCGCCCGGTTGGCCGACCGTGCTGTGGACAGGTTCATGAAGTTGATCGCCGCAATCAGTAGGATGAACGCCGCGATGGCGCCAAAGAGCCACACGTACTGGATGTTACCGTGGCTCCAGAAGCCATAGATATCGCTCGAATAGAGGTGGATGTCTTGCACGGGTTGCAGCGTGAACGTAGCCGACGCGCCCAGCCGCGGCTCGCCCCGGTAGGTTGCCATGAATGCGGGGAGCTTGGCGTTCACTGCCTGGGCCGCCACGCCCTCGCGCAGCTTCACGTAGGTCACGAAGTTCGAGAAGCTCCAGTTCGGGATCTGCGCCACCTCCACGCCCGCCATCGACATCAGGTAGTCGAAGTGAAAGTGCGTGTTCGACGGCAGATCGGCCAGCACGCCCGTTACGGTGAAGGGCGCTTCGGTGTCGTTGTTGAGGACGAGCGTTTGCCCCACCGGGTCCTGCCCGGGGAATAGCTCGGCAGCCCGCTGCTCCGTGAGCACCAGCGTCCGAGGCTCGGCCAAGGCCGTCTCGGGCGTGCCCTGCACGAACGGGAAGTCAAAGACAGCGAAAAAGTTGGGATCGGCGTAGACAAAGCCGGTCTCGTAGCGGTTCTGCGGATCGTTGGCCGTGCGCACGAGGCTTGACCCCGCCTCGTAGAGCTGCGGCGCGATCCGCGTAGCCTGCTCTACCTCGGGGAAGTCGGCTTCCAACGCGCTGGCCACGGGCGTCGCCGTCACGCTGGCTATCCCTGACCGCTCGGCGGACTCGAAGCTGTCGAGGACGCGGTAGAGGCGGTCACCATCAGTGAAGTGCTGATCGTAGCTCAGTTCATGGCGGATGAAGAGCACGATCATCAGGCAGCACGCCAGGCCCACTGCCAGGCCGCTGATGTTGATGAGCGAGTAGAACCGCTGGCGCACGAGGTGGCGCGTCGAGATCTTGAGGTGGTGTTTGAGCATGGCGGGTTGGAGGGCGACGAACGCCGAGGTTTGGCTGATGAAGAAGGGCGTGAGGTAGCGGAAGGCGTTGAGCAGGTAACGGCGGTTGGCGCGGGCCACGCCATACGCCTCCACGTCGTCGAGGAACAGCTCGTGCAGGTCGCCGCTGACTTCTTCCCAGAAGCGGTCGGCGCAGAGGGCACGGAGCACGCGGGTGAGGCGTGGCAGCGGGTCGGGGTAGGGGCGCGGGTCGTCTACCATGACACGTCGATCTGGAGGTTGCCGGGCGGGATGCGGCGCCACAGGCGCATGCGAAGCGCTTGGGCCTCGTGCAAGGCCTCCTGCCCGCGCACTGTGACGGTGTACAGCTTCTTGCGCTTGCCGCCGCGCCGCGCGGTGGCGGCCCCGAACTCGGCCGACAGAAAACCCTTGTCTTGCAGCCTGTTACAGGCGGCATGGACAGCGCTCAGCGTCACCTTACGTTCGGTCTCGGCCGCAAGCGTCTTCTTGATGGCAAGGCCGTACGCGCCGCCGTGCAGCGCGGCCACCGTCAGCAGGATCAGCTCTTCGAACTCGCCCAGGTTGTTGCCCTTCATATTATCCACAAATGTAGATATTAAAGGCAGAGCCTACGGGCGGTTTGGAGAAAGTTGCATGGAGCCCGTCGCGGATGCGTAACACCTAGCGGAACGCAGCATCAAGGGACTCGTAGCCACTGCCCGCCTCACGTCCCGTCCTGCACACATGTCGCCTGACCACATCCTCGATGCCCTCGCCCACCTCCAAGAGCCGCAACACCGACAGACGCTGGCGCAGATGGAGCGCATCCGCGATGTTCGGGTCGAGGGCGATGCCGTCAGCGTGACGCTGGTGCTCGACGATACCGACGCGCCCTTCGCCCGGCAGGCCGCCCGCCGCGCTACGCTGGCGATTCACGAAGCCGTGGGCACCGCGGTCACGGTGCAGGTCAACTTGGAGCAGGCGTACAGCGACGCCAACCTGCCCACGTGCCGCTGTGGGCACACCCGCGCCAGCTTCTGGGTCTCGCCCGAGGCCCAGTACCCCAGCTTCAACTACTGGTCGGGCGTTTTCCTAGGCCTCAGCATGGGCCACCCCAAAAGCATCCGCTTCACCTGCCGCAAGTGCGGCGAGGTGCTCGAAGAAAGCACCGCCGAGGCCGACATCCTGCAGTACTACCAGACGTAGGCCGCTCCCTGGTTGTAGCCTCGCTGCTGTCCTGCAAGCCTACGCGCTCGCGGGGAGCCGCACGCTGAATGTGGAGCCCTCGCCAGGCAGAGAGGTAACCGAGAGTGTGCCGCCGTGGCGCTCCACCACGCGCTGGCAGATGGCCAAGCCAATGCCTGTACCCGGATAATCCTCCTCGGTATGGAGCCGCTGGAAGATGTCGAAGATCCGCTCCTGGTGTTCCTCTGCGATGCCGATGCCGTTGTCGCGCACATCGATACGCCACCTGTCTGCCTCTCGGCTAGCGCTCACCTGCACAACAGGCGCCACCCCAGGCCGACGGTAGGCCAACGCGTTGGCGAGCAAGTTCTGAAACACTTGCCCCAAGTAGCGGCCATCGGCCATCACCACGGGCAACGGGTCCACGGTGATCTCGGCTTCGGCCGCCACAATTTGCGCTTCTAACTGGTGGAGTTGCACTCGGATCATGGCGTCCAACTCCACAGGCTGCAGCTTCAGGGCTTTGTTGCTGGCCCTGGAGAAGTTGAGCAAGTCGTCGATCAGCCGCGCCATCCGATCGACACCGTCCGCGATGAAGTCGAGATATTGCTGCCCCACGCCCTCTAGCGCATCGCCATAGCGCTTCCGAAACAGCTTCACGAGCCCGGAGATGGACTGCAGCGGTGACTTCAGATCGTGCGAAGCGATGTAGGCGAATTGCTCCAGCTCCTTGTTGCGCTGCTCAAGTGCTGCGGCCGTGGACTCCAGTTTGGCCTCGTACAGCTTGCGCGGCGTGATATCGGTGAAGTATACCGAGAGGCCACCGTCAAACGGAAAGGCGCGCACTTCAAACCACGTGTTTAGCGGCGGATAATACTCTTCGAATCGCACCGTCACCTGCTCAGCGATAGCGCGGTGGTAGTTGCGATAAAACGTCGTTTCACGCGCCTCGGGGTAACAGTCCCACAGGTTCTGGCCAATCAACGCCTCGCGTTTGGCGTCCATGAGGGGCTCCGCCTGCGGGTTCATCGCGATGATGGTCCATGCCTTGTCTACGGCGAAGAAGGCGTCTGTGATGCTGTGCAACATCGCTTCCAAGCGCGCCTCGCTGCGCTGGAGAGCATGACGCTGCGCACGCTGCTCCGTCACATTGGTCACGATCGCAAACACGCCTTCGTAGGCGCCTTCCGGGGCATGCATCGGCGTGGCGCGTATGGATGCCCAGACGGTGCGCCCGTTGGCGTGCTTGAGCCCGAGTTCGTACTCGTCGCTCTGGCCTGCAACACGCTTGCGCCGGTTTTCATCGAGCGTCTCATGCATCTGCGGATCCACGACATCGTAGATCGTCATGGCCAGCAAGTCGGCCTTGGCGTAGCCCAGCATATCGACCATGGCCTCATTGACGAACGTCGTTTGATGCTCGGTGTCAATGACCCACACGCCATCGCTGGTCGTCTCCACCAATCGGCGGTAGAGCGTTTCGCGCCGTGCAAGCCGCTCAAACGCATCAGGCACATGGGCAAACGGCGAGGCTTCCGCCACACCGGGTGGATGCTCACGGGCTGACGCAAGCGATGTGACATCGGTTGATTGAGGTACGCGCATAACTTCGCTCCAAGGGCACTTTCCAGGCCCAACGCTACGACCAAAAGCCAGCGATTACAAATTCTTAGGCCTTGCCACGGGGGAATTGATCCCGTTGTTCGAACAGGTACGCTGCACTCCTCACAGTTGCCGTTAGTCTGCCGATTTGACCAGAACGGATAGCTCCAAATCGCCGCACGACCGGGACTAACCTGCCCATTCGGAAGCGGATGTGGCTGGACTCTGCTCCGCTGCGAATTGCCACAAGTGCGGTACGAATATCACGCCGTGAAGCGCTGTGGGTGCCTGTTCGGCTATATTTGCGCTACCCTCGCTCGTCCATACGGTCCCGCTTTATGCGCCGCTGTCTTCTCCTCCTGGTGCTCGCCTTGGCCAGCGGAGCAGCCCATGCGCAGACCGCTACGGTACGCGGGTTCATCACGGGCGCCGACGATGGCGAAGCCCTCCAGGGCGTCAACGTCGTCGCCACAAGCGCTGAGGGCGACGTGAGCGGGACGGTGACCGATGGCAACGGGATCTATGCCATCGCTCGCCTCACGCCGGGCCGCTACATCGTGCGAGCGTCGTTCATTGGGTACGAGGCCCAGGTGGACACGCTAGCGTTGACTGCAGGCGAGGTGCGCACCTTCAACATCGTGCTGGCTCCGCAAGAGACCGAGTTGCAAGAGGTGATGGTGGAAGCCGAAGCTGAAGGCAGCGCGGCCCGCCTCATCGCGGGCGCCCAGACCATCACGCCGGAGAACATTGAGCGTGTGCCCACACCCGATGTGTCGGGCGACTTGGCCACGTACCTCACCACCTTACCCGGCATTGTCACCATCGGCGACCAGGGCGGGCAGCTCTTCATCCGGGGCGGCGAGCCGTCGCACAACCTGGTGCGGCTCGATGGCATGACGCTCTTGCAGCCGTTCCACGTGCTCGGCTTCTTCTCAGCCTTCCCCACCGACATCATCAGCCGGGCCGACGTGTATGCGGGCGGCTTCGGCAGCCGCTACTCTGGCCGCATCGCGTCAGTCATCGACGTGTACAGCCGCAACGGCAACAAGCGCCGCTGGGATGGCACGGCCTCGGTGGGCCCGTTCCTCAGCGCCGCCCAGGTGGAGGGGCCGATCGCCAAAGACCAGGTCTCGCTGCTCGCCTCCGTGCGGCACTCGGTGCTGGACCAAGGCGCCTCGCGCTACATCGACCGTCCGCTGCCCTTCAAGTTTGGCGATGCCTTCGTGAAGCTGCACACGGTGCTCAACCAGAACCACCAGATCTCGCTCAGCGGCATCTACACCTACGACCGCGGCGCCATCGGTGAGCCCGCACCGGGCCGCGACCTGGACGAGGTGCGGTGGCGCAACGGCTCGTATGGCCTGCGCTACCTGTTTCTAGCGAAGGACCGTCCGTTTTTTACGGAGATCCAGGTCTCTATCTCACGGCTCAACTCTACCGTGGGGCCGGAGGGCGACCCCGTGCGCACCGTCGACTTCACGGGCTTCAGCTACGGCGTCAACATGACGTACTTTTTGGGCGGCGTGGACATGAACTATGGGCTGTTCTGGCGCACGTCCGAGTTCGGCGCACAGCTCTCCGGGCTGTACCAAAACCTGAGCTTCGACTTCAACCGCCGCACGAAGGCGGGCTTCTATGCCGAGCCCGACATCTACGTGGCCAAGGGGCTGTTGGTACGACCGGGCGTGGTGCTCCACTTCTTCCCCAGCACCACGGGCATGCACGCCTTCTTCGAACCTCGCTTCCGCGCCGTGTATGAGACAGGCCCGCACGCCTTCAGCACGGCTTTCGGGCTGCACCACCAGGAAGTGATCGGCCTGCACGACCGCCGCGATGCCACCAGCATCTTCACCGCTTGGCGCAACCCACCGCCGGATGAGTGGCCACGCGCCACGCATGTGCTGGCAGGGTATAACGTGAGGCCACGCGCCAACATTGAACTCTCGGCCGAGATCTACCACAAGTGGCTGAGCGGGCTGTACATCAGCGAGTGGACGGCGTTTCCGCGCTTCAGCACCAAGCTGCAACCCGCTTCGGGACGCTCCAGCGGCCTTGACCTGCGCGCCGAGTGGACGGGCCGCAACCTGTACGCCTACGTCAACTACGGGCTGTCGTCGGTGCGGTACGAAGCCCAGCAGGAAAACCTGCTCCTCTGGTACGGCACCGAAACGCTCTCCTTCCGACCGCCGCACGACAGGCGCCACCAAGTCAATGCGCTGCTCGGCACGCAGCTGGGCGGTGTGGACCTGAGCATCCGCTGGAATTACGGCTCCGGCCTGCCGTACAGCCGCATCGTCGGCTTCGACGGCTTTGTGCTGATGCAGGGCGTGAGCGACCTCTTCAGCGCCGGCGATGAGCAGCGTGTCATCTACACCCGCCCGTACGACGGCGTCCTCCCCGCGTATCACCGCCTGGACGTGTCGGCAGAGCGTACGTTTGACCTCCCCGCCCTCTCGCTCACGGCGCAGGCGGGCATCATCAACGTGTACAACCGCAGCAACCTGCTCAGCCTGGACCTCTTCACCCTCAGCCGCACCGACCAGCTGCCGTTTCTGCCCACCTTTGGCCTCAAGGTGGACGTCAAATGAAGCGCGGCCTCGTCATCCTCATGCTTTGGAGCGCGCTGCTCGGCTGCGACACATCGGTTGACCCTATCGAAGGCACCGAGCGGCCCTTTACGATGTGGGGGCTGGTGAACCCCGAGGTGGACACGCAGGCCGTACGGCTCTTTTCCATCGAGAACCAGCTCCAGCTGATTGGCGACGTAGACCTCGATGCCACCTTCACCTCGCGCAACCAAACGACGGGCGAGGTGCGCGTGTGGAAGGACTCGCTGGTGACACTGGCCGATGGCGACCGGCGGCATGTGTTCTGGTCGGCCTTCCCGGTGCATCACGGCGAGACGTTCACGTTCGAGGCCCAGCGGTCTGACAGCGCCACGAGCACGACCGCGCCGGTGACGGTGCCGCCGCCCGTGACGGTGCGGGTCGCCGAACCCAACCGAGGGCAGGTACGCCCGATCTTGCTGCCCGTCCGCGTCGACGGCGAGCCGCCCACGATGCCCCGCATCGACGTAGAGTACCAGGTAGAGTCGGTGGCGGGGGCAGGGACCACCACCACACGCGCGCTCAACGTGATTGTACCCTACGAGGGGCGGGCCCAGCCTGTGAACGGCGGATGGGAGATCAACGTGGACCTCACGGCAGATGTAGAAGCCGTGCGGGAGGCGTACGACGCCTTCGACGAGCGCTTTGCCCTGCTGGTGCTCAATGCCATCGAAGCGCGCATCCACGTAGGCGACGCCGCCTGGGTGTCGCCTATCGGGCGGTTCGATGCCGAGGTGCTGGTGGAGCCCGGCTTGTTTTCCAACGTCGAGAACGGCTTTGGCTTTGTGGGCGCGGCGTACGTAGACACGGTGCGCTGGGTGCCGCCGCTGGAATTGCTGCAGCGGGCGGGCTACGTCAACCAGCAGACGCGCGCGCCGCACTGACGTAGCGAACGAGTGAAGAAGGAATGACAAAGCGTACTTCCGCGCCGCTCGTGCGCCTTCTGAGGCGTCTGTGGTGTAGATTCCGGCCCCTCCTCTCCCACTCAGGACACGGACTCAACAGAATTACATGATCCGGTACTTTACGGCAGGCGAGTCGCACGGCGAGGCGCTGATTGGCATTGTGGAAGGGTTGCCTGCGGGTGTGCCTGTAGGCGCCGCAGACATCAACACGCACCTGGCCCGGCGCTGGCTGGGCTTCGGACGAGGCGGGCGCGCAAAGATCGAGCGCGACAAGGTGCATATCTACAGCGGCATCCGGTTTGGCAAGACGATGGGCAGCCCCGTCGCGCTTCGGCTGGACAACGCGGCCTACCTCAAGGACAAGTCGGGCTGGCCCGAGGTCATGGCCGTTGAAGGCGACGGCGAGGGCATCGAGCCCATCACACTGCCCCGCCCTGGCCACGCCGACCTCGTGGGCGTGCAGAAGTACGGCCTGAACGACATCCGCCCGGTCATCGACCGCTCCAGCGCGCGCGAGACGGCGATGCGCGTGGCGTGCTGCTCCCTGGCGCGGCAGTTCCTCAAGCAGTTCGGCATCGAGATCGGAAGCCACGTCGTCCGCATTGGCGGCGTAGGCTACGAGCACCCCGACGCGTGGTACGAGCGTGTAGCCGCGCTCACCGCCGATGGCGCCGAAGGCCTCAACG
Source organism: Bacteroidota bacterium (assembly GCA_038747545.1). Classification (GTDB taxonomy): domain Bacteria; phylum Bacteroidota; class Rhodothermia; order Rhodothermales; family JBCCMF01; genus JBCCMF01. The sequence continues at coordinate 48,347 of JBCDJT010000002.1, read as the reverse complement.
CCCCTGCGGACGCCAGCCAGGTGCGCATGCTCGACCCCGAGCTCAGCGCCCAGTGCATCGACTACATCAAGGGCAAGAAGAAGGAAGGCGACTCGCTCGGCGGCATCTACGAAGTCGTCGTCACGGGCGTGCCCGTGGGGCTCGGCTCCTACGTGCAGTGGGACCGCAGGCTTGATGGGCGGCTGGCCCAGGCGATCCTCTCTATACAAGCCCAGAAAGCCGTGGAGATTGGCGATGGCATGCTGGGCGCGTACCGTCCGGGCTCGCAGGTCCACGACCCCATCACCCAGGGCGACAGCGGCTACCGCCGCACCAGCAACCACGCCGGCGGCATCGAAGGCGGTATCTCCAACGGCATGCCCATCGTCGTGCGCGGCTACATGAAGCCCATCCCCACGCTCATCAAGCCCCTCGGCACGGTAGACCTTGCCAGCGGCGAGGCCCAGCCTACCCGCTATGAGCGCAGCGACGTGACGAGCGTGCCCGCCGCATCGACGGTGGCCGAGGCGGTAGTGGCCTATACGATCGCCCAGGCGTTCATGGAGCGCTACGGCGGCGACCACCTGGAGCAGATCCAGGCTCGGTTTGCGGCCGATGTTGCATAGCGGCTACGGGTACGTTACCCCAGCCTCACCATCCCCCAGGAGCCCGTGCAGCGCGTAGGCGTGGAAGTTACGTCTATCCCTACCGTTTCTACAGGTTTGCGCCCTGGCCACGTCCGTTCCCATATCACAGCCGTCCATGAGCGGCGCCACGGCACCGTCGATGTTCAGTCAGGTGAACTCCCTACAGCTGTTCGTGCAGCACATGCCTGCCGCCGTAGCGATGATGGACACGTCCCTGCGCTACATCATGGCCAGCAGCCGATGGGCCAGTGACTTCGACTTGCACCTGCTCTCCCTGAAAGGCGAGGCGCACGCCGACTATTTCGACGACGCCAGCGGCTTTTGGGCGAGCACCTTTGAGCACGTGCTGGAAGGCGAGCTGCTGCACAGCGAAGGCGACCCCATCGCTCGCTCAGGCGGCGAGACGTACTGGATCGGATGGGAGATGCGGCCGTGGTACGGCGCCGACGGCCAGATCGGCGGGCTCATCATGTTTGCGGAGGACAAGACCGCGCAGAAGCGCAGCGAAGAAGCCCTGCGCACCTCCGAGGCCAACCTGCGGGCCCTGTTCAACAACAGCATTCAGTCGTTCGTCCTGCTCGACCTCAACGGCAACGTGCAGGCTGTCAACTCGGTGGCGCAGACGCACACGCAGGCCATGTTCGGGCGCGCCCCTCAGGTAGGGGGCTCGTTCTACGATGTGATGCCCGATGCCGACGCTACCTCGTTCCGCGCAGACTTCGAGCGTGCCGTGGACGGTGGCACCACCGTACATGAGCGCCGGTACCGCCTGGGCAAAGACGAGGTGTGGTATGAACTCAGCAAGTCGCCCGTCTACGACCAAGATCACGCGGTCATCGGCGTGTGCTTCAGCGCGGTAGACATCACCGACCGCAAGCAGGTAGAGCGGGAGCGCATGCGCTACACGCACGTCTTGGAGCAGCGGAACCAGGAGCTGCAGGACTTCGCGTACGTGGCTTCGCACGACTTGCAGGAGCCGCTCCGCAAGATCCGGGCGTTCACCGACCTGATTGCCGAAGACCACGGCGACCAGCTCAGCGGCGAAGGGCCGTATTACCTAGAGCGCGTGGGCGAGGCGGCCACCCGTATGTCGCGCCTGCTGTCGGACTTGCTGGCATTCAGCCGCGTGGCTACACACGGCCGGGCGTTCGAACCCGTAGACCTCAACAAGGTCATGGTGGACGTACTCTCCGACCTCGAGTACCGCATCCAAGAGACCGAGGCAGAGGTGTACGTCAGGCGGCTTCCCACCGTCGAAGCCGACCCTTCGCAAATGCACCAATTGTTACAAAACCTCGTCAGCAACGCGCTTAAATTCAGCCCGCCTGATCAAGCCCCTCGCGTAGAGGTAGGCCTTGCAGCGGCTTCGCAAGCGACAGCGGATATGGTTGAGGTCAGCGTGCGGGACTACGGCATCGGCTTTGCGCCGAAGTATGCCGACCGCATCTTCTCGCCCTTCCGCCGTTTGCATGGCCGCAACAGCTACCCCGGGACGGGCATGGGTCTGGCCATTTGCCGCAGGATTGTGTCGCGCCACCACGGGACGATCCGCGCCGAAGGCGTACCGGGAGAAGGAGCCACATTCATCATAGCGCTCCCTATTGTGCAGGAGATTCAAACCAATCCACCATGAGCAACCGCGACCCTGTGAAGATCCTCCTTGCGGAAGATGATCCGGATGATCAGCTCCTTACCATCCGTGCCCTGAAAAACAGCCGCCTCGCCAACACCATCAATGTAGTCGAAGATGGCGAGGAGCTGATGGATTACCTCTACCGCCGCGGCAAGTACACCGATCCCGCCACCGCACCGCGGCCGGGCGTGATCCTGCTGGACCTCAACATGCCGCGTAAAGACGGTCGCGAGGCGCTGAGCGAGATCAAGCAAGACCCCGAGCTACGTCGCATCCCGGTGATCGTCCTCACCACCTCCGAAGCCGAGCAGGACATCCTGCAGACCTACGACCTTGGCGTGAACGCCTTCGTCACGAAACCCGTGTCGTTCAACGGGCTCACCAAGGCCATCCAGGTCATCGGCGACTTCTGGTTTGAGATTGTGCGGCTGCCCGAGTAGGGGGCAACACGACGGCTTGGTGGCTCCTGGCGCGGTGAACCCTTCGGGCGCGTGCGCGTGCAGGGGATACCTTGTCTCTGCCCACTGGTACACGTATGCTGGACACCCCTGTTCGCCTTCTGCTCATCGAAGACGACCCCGACGACTACATCATCACGCGTCGCCTGCTCCAGAAGGGCCGCCAAGCCTTTGAGCTCGACTGGCACAAGACGTACGAAGCCGGACTCGACGCGGTGCTCAGCCACCCGTACGACGTAGCCCTCGTTGACTACCGGCTGGGGCCGCGTACGGGGCTACAGCTCATCGAAGACGCTCGTGCGCGCGGGGCGGCCACGCCGCTCATCCTGCTGACGGGCCAGGGCGACCTCGACACCGACCTCCAGGCCATGATGGCCGGGGCGGCGGACTACCTCTCGAAGAACCACATCGACGCCCAGCTGCTGGAGCGCTCCATCCGCTACGCCTTGGAGCGCCACCGTGCCGACGAGCGCATCCGCGAGCAGGCCGAGCTGATCGACAAGGCGCGCGACGTCATTATGGCGCTCGACCTCAAGGGGCAGGTCACGTACTGGAACAAGAGCGCCGAAGACGTCCTGGGCTGGCACGCCGATGAGGTGACCACAGATCACCTGGCCGAAGGTGACCTGCGGGACAGCGATGCGTGGAAGCAGGTGCTCATGCGTGGTGCGTGGTCGGGCGAGTGGCTGCCCACCACCAAGTCTGGCGCCGATATTGTGCTCGACAGCCGCTGGACGCTCGTGCGCGATTCCTTTGGCGAACCACGCTCGGTGCTGATGATCAAAACCGACATCACCGAGCGGAAGAAGCTGGAGTTGCAGTTCCTGCGGTCGCAGCGGATGGAGAGCATCGGCACGCTGGTGGGCGGCATCGCGCACGACCTCGGCAACCTGCTGGTGCCCGTGCTGCTCGGGGTGGAGGTGCTGCAAACACGACTCGCTACCGACGAGAAGTCCAGCCGCACCCTCTCGATGATCCAGAAGAGTGCCCAGCGCGGCTCTGACATGGTGCGCCAGGTCTTGGCCTTCGCCCGCGGCGTAGAAGGCGAGCGCCACCGCCTGCACCCCGGCCGCATCCTCGATGAGGTGATGCACATCGTGGACCAAACATTTCCGAGAACGGTGGCCGTGACGACCGACGTCTCGCCTGACTTACACGCGGTCATTGGCGATGCGACGCAGCTGCAGCAAGTACTCGTCAACCTGTGCGTGAACGCGCGCGATGCCATGCCGAGTGGCGGCGAGTTGCACATCGAGGGCTCCAACGTAGAGCTCACCGAGGAAAATGAGCTGCTTGAGCTGCTCAACGCCGAGTCAGGGACCTATGTCTGCATCGCCATCACCGACACGGGCACCGGGATGCCCCCCGATGTGCTGGCGAAGGTGTTTGAGCCGTTCTTCACCACCAAACCCACGGGCAAAGGCACCGGGCTCGGCCTCTCTACCGTCTACAGCATCGTGCGCAGCCACGGAGGCTTCGTCAACGCCACCAGCGAGGTCGGCGAAGGCACTACGTTCTCGGTGTACCTGCCCATGGCGAGCGAAACACACCGGCCTGAACCGCTCGCCGCCGACCGCCAGGATCTGCGTGGCCACGGCGAGCACATTCTGTTGGTTGACGACGAGGATGCCTTGCTCGATGTGACGCAGGACTTGTTGGAGGACGCGGGCTACATGGTTACCGCTGCGCAAGGCGGCGACGAGGCCATCGCCTTCCTCAACCGCTATGGCAGCGACTTCGACATCCTGCTCACGGACCTGATGATGCCCGGCATCGATGGCCTGGCGGTCATCAAGCATGCGCAGGCACTGCACGCCGAGCTGCCTATCCTGGCCAACAGTGGCTTAGCTACCGACCGCGCCGCCGAGGTGTTGGCGGCAGGCGCCGCGGTATGCCTGCCCAAGCCGTGCCCTCCCGAACGCCTCTTCGCCACCCTGCGCGACCTGCTCGATGCCAAGCCGAGCCCATCGGCGTAGCCTCCCCCCAGCGGAGATGCTCATGCCAGCTCTGGAAATTTACAGTGCAGCACACCGTCTAATCTTGTCATCCCGAGCAGAGCCGAGGGATGACAAGTTGGATCGCACAATCATCTCTCAGAGTTGGTATCAGGCAGCGCGAACGCCACGTATGCATCACCTGACGCGGTGCCCATCTTGCCGCCCCCAGCAGCGATGACCACATACTGGGTCCCGTCTACGCTGTACGTGGCAGGCGTGGCATAGCCGCCAAAGGGCAGCTTGTGCTGCCACAGCTCCTTGCCCGTGGTCTTGTCGAAGGCGCGGATGTGCTCATCCTTCGACGCGGCGATGAAAATGAGGCCTCCAGCTGTTACTACCGGGCCGCCATAGTTCTCGGTACCGGTCTTGGGGATGCCCTGCGCCGTCAGCTCGGGAAACTCGCCGAGCGGTACCTGCCAGCGGATCGTGCCGTTGTTCAAGTCGATGGCGTTGAGCTGTCCCCACGGTGGCTTGATGGCGGGATAACCGTCCTGGTCGAAGAAGCGGTTGTAGCCCGTGTGGCCATAGGGCGAGCCGCTGTGCTGGGTGTAGCTGCCCGTTGTCGAGGCCGTCGTATCCTCGTATAGATACCCCAGCAGCGCATCCACGTCGCTGACGCTGAGGTGCGCGAAGGACGGCATGAAGCCGCGCCCGGTTTCGAGGAGTGCTGTCACGTAAGGCTGGTCACGGCGCTCTTCCAGGTCCAATAGCGAGGGAAAGTTGCTGCCTTCGATGCCGCTGCGATCGGGCCGATGGCAGGCGGCGCAGTTGCGCTGGTACACCATCTCACCGCGCGAGTTAGCCTTCGTCAGATCCACCATCGTCAAGATCCACGGCATCTCGTTCGAGTTGACGTAGAGCAGCCCGGTGGCGGGGTCGATGGCGGCCCCGCCCCATTCGCCACCGCCGTCGAAGCCGGGGAAGATCATGGTGCCCTGCGTGCTGGGCGGCACGAACTGCCCATCGCTGCGCACGCCGTCGAAGCGCGCCCGCACGTACGCCGTGGCCTCGGGCGTGCGGTCGGTGATGTCGGCTTCGCGGAAGACCTGGCGCGCGAACGGCGGCGGCTGCGTGGGGAGACGTTGCGTGGCGGGCGTCCACTCGCCCTCCAGGTCAGAGGGCGGCTGCGGCACCTCCTCCACGGGAAACAGCGGCGCGCCCGTGTCGCGGTCAAAGACCCACACGTGCCCATCCTTCGTGACCTGCGCCACCGCATCGACGCGCTCGCCATCGTGCATAACGGTGACGAGGTTGGGCGAGGCAGGCAGGTCGCGGTCCCACAGGTCGTGCTTCACGATTTGCTGGTGCCAGATGCGCTCGCCCGTGGCGGCGTCGAGGGCGAGGAGTGTGTTGGCGAACAGGTTGTCGCCGGGGCGGGCGGCGCCGTAGAAGTCCCACGTGGCCGAGCCCGTGGGGATGAAGACCATGCCGCGCTCGTGGTCTACCGTCAGGCCGCTCCACGCGTTCGCCCCCCCGATGCGCTCGCTGGCGATCTTGTCGTAGTCGAGCCAGGTGTCGGCGCCGAACTCGCCGGGCTTCGGGATCGTGTGGAAGATCCACGCCATCGCGCCTGTGCGCACGTTGAACGCCCGGATGTGCCCCGGCATCGACGGCCCGGGCCCTTCGTGGACGCGCCCGCCCAGGATGAGCAGGTCGCCGTAGAGCACGCCGGGTGTGTTCGAGACGATGAACAGGTCGTCGGTTTCTTCTGGCGTACCCAGGCCCGTCTTGAGCGACACACGCCCGCCCGTGCCGAAGTCCTCCAGCAAGATGCCTGTGGCGGCGTCGATGGCGTAGAGCCACGCGCCTGCGGTGTACATGATGCGGGCAGGAGCACTGCCCGCCTCATCGCGCCAGTACACGAGCCCGCGATTCGCGCCCGACCAGTTGATCTCCGCCCCGTAATCCACCGGGTCGAACGTCCACTGCGGGATGCCCGTGGTGGCGTCGGCAGCGAAGACCTTGAGCCCAGCCGTGGTGCCGTAGAGCGTGCGGCCGATGATGAGTGGGTTGCACTGGATCTGCGACGTAGCACTGGCATCGCCCGTGCGGTAGGTCCACGCCACCTCTAGGTCGGTCACATTGGCGGGTGTGATCTGATCGAGCGACGAGTACTGCGTCGAGTGCGCATCGCCCAGGTACGTATCCCAAACGGCATGCGCGGGCTGGTGGGGGTCGGCGATGGGCTCCGCAGGCGGCGCCTGACAGGCCGCGCCCACGAGGAGGACCAGCAGAAACAGGAGAAGACGAGACATGGCGGCAATGAGCAGATGGAGCGGCAATCTAGCCGACACGCCACACAGGTTCAACGGGTGCAGTGTCCGCTGCCGATTCAGTGGTGTTCGCTCGCGGACAGGCCAGCGCCTCAAAACAACGTAACAGCCGTGTATCGCGGTTCGGCATTGCGTTTGTCATGGGCCTGAGCGTCATCTCGGAAGTCCACCGCTTATCATGCTCGTTGCCAACCTGCGCCACACGCTGCGCCACCTACAACGCCAGCCGATTTACACGGCCATCAACGTCCTGGGGCTCGCGCTCGGGCTGGCATGCGTGCTGCTCATCCTACTCTACGTAGCCGACGAGCGCTCGTTTGACACCATGCATAGCAACGCGGACCGCATCTACCGCGTGGAGCAAATCTTGGATCAAGAGAACGGCCACTGGGCACGCGCTCCGTTGCCAGTTGCCAGCTTGTTGCAGGAGCGCGTGCCCGGCATCGAAGCCATCGCGCAGGTGCAGCGCGAGTCTGAGCCACTGATGTCGAGCGAAGGAAGCGACATCCAGTTCTACGAGGAGCACGTCTTGAACGTGGGCCCCAGCTTCTTCGACGTCTTCGACTTTGAGGTGGTGGAAGGCTCGGCAGCGCGATTGGCGGAGCCCAACACCGCGCTGCTCTCCCGGTCCGCAGCAGCCCGGTACTTCCCCGATGAACCCGCTCTGGGCCAGACGCTTGTGCGGCACGAGAAGTGGAGTGCTGACGCGACCACGTATGAGGTTGTCGGGCTTATCGAGGACATGCCGCAGAATGTGCATTTCCGAGGCGACCTCCTGCTCTCCATCGCTACCGACAAACCAGCTGAGAACCGGAAGTGGAACACCGGGGCGTTCACGTATGTGCTCCTGCGAGACAGCGTCCGTCCTGACGTCATTACGGATCAGCAAGAGGCCCTACAGCCCATCTTGGATGCCAATTACGCGGAGGGCATGAAGCTGTCGGTTATCCCGCTAACCCGAATCCACCTCCACAGCGAGGCCACCAACGACATTGCTCCCCAGGGCGACATCCGCTACATCTACCTCTTCTCGGCCATCGCGCTCCTCATCCTGCTGATCGCGTGCATCAACTACACCAACCTCGCCACCGCGCGTGCGGCGCAGCGCGCCAAGGAGGTGGGCGTGCGGAAGTCGGTGGGCGCGGCGCGGAAGCAGCTCATTGCGCAGTTCTTGGGCGAGTCGGTGCTGATGGCGCTGGGCGCCGTCGTACTGGCCGTCGGCATCGTGCAACTGGTGCTCCCCGCGTTCAACGTGCTCATGGAGCGCGGCCTGACGCTACCGCTTGCGCATCCGCTGCTGTGGATGGGTGTCCTGGCGACGGGCACCATCGTCGGTGTGCTGGCGGGCGCGTACCCGGCCTTTGTGCTCTCCCACTTCCGCCCGGCCACGGTGCTCAAGGGCGACGTGCGGATGCGGTCGCTGCCCGCCTTGCGCAAGGGGCTCATCGTGTTCCAGTTCGCCGTCTCGGTCGTGCTCATCGTGTGTACCCTGGTCATTCAAGACCAGCTCCACTTTGTACAACACGGCCGGCTCGGGTTCGATCAGGATCAGGTCGCCGTGGTCCACACGCGCGCAGCCTTGCCCGAGGCCAGCGCCGAATCCTTCCAGCAGGCACTCGCGCAGCATCCAAGCGTGATGACGGTAGCGCGGGCTTCGGGCGTGCCGAGTGAACCCACGGCGATACGGTGGTTTCGCGGTAGGGACATCGAAAATTATGACGGAGACACGGTTATCCTTCAAGCCATCAGGACGAGCCCAGAACTGCGCGAAGCGCTCCAGTTGGAAATGGCGGAGGGTCGATTCTTTGATGCCGGCCGACCCGCCGACTTGGCCGACGGCATCGTGATCAACGAGACGGCTGTGCGAGCTCTGAGCTGGGAGGACCCGCTTGGCAAGACCATACAAAGTGGCGAGCAGACGCTTACGGTCATCGGCGTGGTGCGCGACTTCCACATGGAAGACATGCGGACCGACATCGAGCCGCTGATGATGCAGGCTGGCGCCGAGGCACGCCGCTTCTACGCCGTCCGCTTCAACCCGTCCGATGTGCCGGGCATGCTGGCCCACCTCGAAGCGACCTGGCAGCAGTTTGTACCGGATATGCCGTTCGACTACTCCTTCCTCAGCGACGACTTCGCCGCGATGTACCGCGCCGAGCAGCGCCTGGGGCAGCTGTTCATCGTCTTTGCTATGCTCGCCGTGTGTATCGCCTGCCTCGGCCTCTTCGGGCTGACGGCCTACATCGTGCAGCAGCGCACCAAGGAGATCGGCATCCGCAAGGTGCTGGGCGCTACCGCAGCTGACCTCCTGGGCCTGCTCTCGCGCGACTTCGTGGTGCTCGTGTTGATTGCCTTTGTGATCGCGGGACCGCTGGCGTATGCCGCCATGCAGCGCTGGCTCTCCGACTTCGCGTACCGCACGGAGCTGGGCGCGGGCGTCTTCTTGATCGCGCTGGGACTCGCCCTTGGCATCGCGCTGCTCACCGTGAGCCTGCACCTGTTCAAGGCGATCCGCGCCAACCCGGTGGAGAGCCTGCGCACCAGCTGACGCGTCACGACGGGAAGGCCACGTTTAAGTCGGCGATCTGTTCGGGCGTGAGCGTGCGGTACGCCTGGGACTGGAGCAGCAGGTACAGCTTGGCCGTCTCTTCCAGCTCTTCCATCGCGTACACCGTAGCGTCGAGCGCCTTACCCGAGACGACGGGGCCGTGGTGCGCCAGCAGCATGGCGTGGTGCTGCTTGGCGTAGTGCCGCACAGCGTTGGCCAGCGCTCGGTCGCCGGGGCGAAAGTACGGCACGAGCGGCAGCGTGCCCACCTTCATCACGTAGTAGGCCGTCAGCGGCGGCAGCACGTTGGCTTCGTCTACACCGTCCATGCACGCACAGGCGACGGAGTGCGTCGAGTGCAGGTGGACGATGGCGGTGTCCTGCGGGCGCTCCTCGTACATGGCGAGGTGCAGGAAGCCTTCCTTTGAGGGCTTATCGCCGGAGAGGTGGCGGCCGTCGAAGCCCACTTTGGCGATGCGCGCCGGGTCGAGGCGTCCCATGCACGTGTTGGTGGGCGTGATGAGGATGCCGTCGTCAAGGCGGACGCTCATGTTGCCCGCCGACCCATGGGCGAGGCCGCGCTGGTAGAGCGCCTGCCCGTGCATCGCCAGCGCGTCGCGCAGCTTCGTTTCTGTCGTCATGTCCGATGAGGAGGTCGGCTTAGGAGGTGAGGGCAAAGGCTTCGGCAAAGAAGTCTTCGCCGCCGAAGTTACCGGACTTGAGCGCTAATGCCAACGGCTCGGGCGAATCGACGGGACGCACCCACGGGACGCCCGGCGCGATGGCGGGGCCGATGCGGAGTCCTTGCACGCCGAGGGCCTGTACCACCGCGCCCGAGGTCTCGCCCCCAGCCACGACCAGGCGCCGCATGCCGCGCTGCACCAGCCCCTGCGCCGCGCCAGCCAGCACCGCCTCAATGCGCTCGCCGATGGCGGCGCGTCCGTACTGCGCTTGTGCCGCCTCCACCACCGCCGGGTCTGCGCTGGCGGCGATGACGACGGGCGTGCTGCCTAATTGCGGCTCGGCCCACCCCAGGATGTCGGCGAGCAAGGCGTCGGGGTGCTGCATGGCCGCGTCTGCTTCCACGATCCAGATGGGCCAGCCGTGCGCCTCGGCTCGTTCCAATTGCTTCCGAGTCGCCGCCGAGCAGCTCCCAGCGATGACTGCGGTTGCCCCGCCGATGTGCTGCATGGAGGCCTCGGCATCGTCGTGGTCGTCTAGCAGCCCCGCCCGTCGGAAGGCGTCAGGCAGTCCCAGCGCCAAGCCGGAGCCTCCCGTCAAGAGCGGTAATGCCGTGCTGGCCGCCCCGATGGCGTGCAGGTCGTCGTCGGTGATGGCGTCTACGATGGCGGCGCGGTGCCCGCTGGCGGCCAGCTGGCGCCATGCGGTTTCGATAGCGCTCGCGCCCTCGCGCACGGTGCGGTGCGGGATCAGGCCCACCATATGCCCTGGCAGCTGCCTGCCCAGGACGCGCAGCAGCGCGCTGTCGGTCATGGGGGTGAGCGGGTGGTGCCGCATGCTGGACTCCGAGAGCAGCACATCGCCCACGAACAGGTAGCCGTGGTAGACCGAGCGCCCGTTGGCGGGGAAGGCGGGGCAGGCTAGCGTGAACGAGGCGCCCAGAGCATCCAAAAGCGCATCGAGCACCGGGCCGATGTTGCCGTCATCGGTAGAGTCGAACGTGGAGCAGTACTTGAAATACTGCTGCCGGGCGCCCGCCTGGGCCAGCCATGCGGAAGCCGCTACGCTGGCGGCGACGGCCTCGGCGACGGGGATGGTGCGGCTCTTCAGCGCGATGACTAACGCATCGACGGCGGGGATTGCAGCGGCCTCGTCAGGGATGCCGCGCCATACGGCGGTGCGCATGCCTCCGGCTACGAGCGTGCTGGCCAGGTCGGTGGCTCCGGTGAAATCATCGGCGATGCAGCCAAGCAACATGGGCACAGCAAAGAAGGCGGCACAGAGGAACGCATCGGGGGCTTCACCCAAATCCCGATGGCCCCTCTGTGCCTCGTCGAACCAGCTTTCACCCAATAAGCGGCTCAACGTAGTGATGGCCTATGAATCGTCGACTACTATAAAGTCACGATGTGCAGCCGAAAAAGAGATCAACAGCACCGCATTTTCTTCGCCCAGGTTGCGCGCTTGATGTGGAAATTGGGGCGGCACGATCACCGTGTCGCCCGCTTGCAGTGTGGCTAGTTCCCCATCGCCCACGTGGTGGCTGATGGTGCCTTGGAGCACATGGACCACCTCGGTGCAGGCCGAGTGGTAGTGCTTGGGCAGAGCCTGCCCCGGATAGAGGGTGCAGCGCCCCAGCGACATCTCGCTGGGTACCGGACCGACCTCGGCGCTTGCGAAGAAAACGACCTCGCCCCACGGATGGACGGAGGGCACCAGCGCATCGTGGCGGACGAGCGGAGCGTGGGACATGAGGGATGAGAGGGGGTGAGTGCTTGCCCGGCAGTATACAATCCGGTGGCCCTGGGATGCAAGATGTGCTACACATCGGTACACACACGTGCAATCAATCAAAGCGTGTGTTGACCACGTTGGCAAAGTCGGACCCGAAGGTGTAGGAGAGGCCAATGGACCCCGAGAGCACAAAGTCGGTCGCCAGCTCGCGCTGCTGCAGCAAGATGTCCTCCAGCGTGGCGTCGCCCTTGGGCAGGTTGAGCTGGTCCTGGATCATCTCGAACTGCCCGCCTATCTCGACGGATAGCCCCTCGATGAGCCGCACCGAGACGGAGCCAAAGAACTCGGCGCGGCGCTTGGTGAAGTCGTTGAAGAAGTGGGAGCCTTCCAGGCCGCTGAAGATGTTGCCCCACGGCTGGCGGATGGCGACGGACGCCCGCAGCCGCTGCCTGAACAACGTCTCTTGCAGCTTATCAAAGATGGTCTGCTCGAAGTAATCCACGTAGGTGGCGCCCACCTGATAGACGATGGTGATGGCGCGGCGGGTGGCCTCGTCGTAGGGCAAGATGCTGTACTCGATGCCGGGAAGCAGCTCCACCTCGTGCTTCAGGTTGCGGTCGTTGCGGGTGAGGTATTCGGCGAAGAGGCCCACTGACCAATGCTGGTCGAGGCTCTTGATGGCGTAGGTCTCCACGCCGTGCCGCGAGATGCTGCTGGTCACATCGTCGTCGTCATCGCGCGAGATGCGGACGAAGTCGTAGTTGAAGTACGGCCGGAAGCGCAGCTTCCAGTCGTCGGTGACGTGGTCGGCGAAGATCCCCCAGCGCGAGTCGAACACGGTGCGGTTGGACTCCAGCTCCAGCTCGATATCGCCGATGTAGGCGCGGAAGACCCAGTGCTTCCACGGATCGTTTTCCATCGCAGCGGCGACATCCGCCACATCAGCTTGCGCATAGGTGACGTCGACCGCAGAGAGCGGTTCGCGCTGCAGGACGTAGGGCGTCAGCCCGGCGCGGATGGCGTCATTGATGGCCTCGCGCCGCTCGTCGGTGGTGGTGACGGGGTCGACGGTGTGCGTGAAGGTGTACTCAATCGAGTCGAACGCTTCGCGGCCCAGGAACGACAGCTCGTACTGCCGCCCGCCGCTGCCCGTCCGCTGGTTGGTGATGAAGAGGTGGACATCGGCCTGCTCGGGATCGCGGACGTAGTTGACGAGCGTGATCTCGGCGCGGATGTGGGTCTCGTCGCAGCCGTCACAGTCGAGGTAGACGCGGAGGCGGTCGGTGGCGGCGAGTGCATCGGGAGCGGGATCCTGTGCCCAGGCCATTGGGGCTGGCAGCATCAGCACAGCGAGCAAAAAACAGAGGTATACGGCTCGCGGCATATAGACCTAGCGCGTGGGATACGTATCGACGCCCATACTACGCACGGCATCGATCATCCATTTCACACCAACCCGCCCGAGCTCTGATCGTAGCGACTCCATTACATCGGCGGGGTGCCGCACTCCGCGGGCCCATCAGCTACCAGTTGAACATGGTGCCGTCCAGCTTGCGGTTGACGGGCAGGTAGGCGCGCTCGTACGGGTACTTTGCCGCCGCTTCCTCGTCGTAGTCTACGCCCAGGCCGGGTTCGTTGCCGGGGTGGACGTAGCCGTCGCTGAATGTATAGTGGTTGGGGAAGACCTCTTCGATCATGTCGATGTGCCGCATGAACTCTTGTGCGCCGAAGTTGGGCACCCATAGCCCGAAGTGCATGCACGCCGCCATCGTGATGGGCGACATGTCGGTGGCGCCGTGACAGCCCGTGCGTACGTGGTAGACCTCGGCCAGCGCAGCGATCTTGCGCATCGGTGTGAGGCCGCCGCCGTGCGAGATCTTCATGCGGCAGTAGTCGATCAGCTGCTCGGTGATGAGCGTGTGGATGTCGTAGATGCTGTTGAACACCTCGCCCACGGCCAACGGCGTGGTGGTGTGCTCGCGGATGAGGCGGAAGCCCTCCTGCAACTCGGCAGGCACCACATCCTCCAGCCAGAACAGCCGGAACGGCTCCAGGTCTTTGCCGAGTCGCGCCGCCTCGATGGGCGTGAGGCGGTGGTGCGAGTCGTGCAGGAAGTGATGGTCCCAGCCGTATGTGTCGCGCATCGCCTGGAACAGCTTGGGGATGTGGTTGAGGTACTTCTCGGTAGACCACACCTCTTCGGTCGGCATGTCTTTGTCGGCGGGCTCGTAGAACAGCTTGCCCTTGCCCACGCCATACACGGCGGGCAGCCCGGGGATGCCCGTCTGCCCGCGGATGGCTTTGTAGCCCTTGTCGATGTACTTGCCGACTTCCTCGACGGTCTCTTCGATGGTGGCGCCGCTGGCGTGGCCGTAGACCATCACGCCCGTCCGGCTGGCGCCGCCCAGCAGGTTGTAGACGGGCGTGTTCAGCACCTTGCCCTTGATGTCCCACAGCGCCACATCGACGGCACCGATGGCCGTCATGGTGACGGGGCCGCGCCGCCAGTAGGCACCCTTATAGAGGTACTGCCACGTGTCTTCGATCTGCGCCGGGTCGCGCCCGATCAGGCACGGGATGACGTGATCCGTCAGGTAGGAGGCCACCGCCAGCTCGCGCCCGTTGAGCGTGGCATCGCCGATGCCGTAGACGCCCTCGTCGGTGTAGATCTTGAGCGTGACGAAGTTGCGGCCGGGGCAGGTGACGAACACCTTGGCGTCAGTGATTTTCATTATTCAGTCTCAGGTCTTTTGCGTAAGCGCGTCGGCGCGTGAACATCGCGTGACCGCGTGTGTCAATGGCGGGGTAATGCGCCACCTTGGCAGATGGCTACAAACGCATCGGCGACGGCGGTGCCGAAGTCGCCCACCGTGTTCAGGTCCACGCCCCAGAAGGCGGTGTGAGCAAGGGCGGTGCGGGCGAGGGCGCGGAGGGCGGCGTCACTGGCGGGGTCGATGCCATCCCACAGCTCGTGGTAAAAGTCGGCGTGGTCGTCGCGGATGGGATACATGTCGCCGCTAGCGCGGGCGCCGAAGTAGCGCCCATCCTCCACGCGGGCGACGCGCATGAAGCGCAGGTAGGCAGCGAAGCCGTAGGCGATGCGGTGGGGCACCTCGCCCGTTTTCGCGACGTAGCTGAGGATGGTAGGCACCACGCGCGCGCGCAGCTTCATCGTGGTCTGCAGCGTGATGTCGATGAGGTGGTGGCGCAGGAACGGGTTGCGGAAGCGGTCAAGCACCTCCTCGGCATAGGCGGGGCCATCTGGCACGTCCAGGCTGGGCACAATCTCCTCGCGCGCCACACCCTCTACGAAGGCCGAGGCGGTTTCATCGCGCATCACGTCCAGCACCGTCATGAACTGCTCCGACAAAAACGTGGCGGGCACGAATGACGTATGCGTGCCGTTGAGCACGCGCACCTTGCGCTCGCGGTACGGCGTGATATCGTCCGCCACCACGATGCCCGGGTTGACGCTCGGGTCGGTGAAGCCCAGCCGCTTGCGCACCGAGGCATCGCCCTCGATGGCCCAGAGCGTGTAGACTTCGGCCACGGTGAGCAGATCGTCGGCGTAGCCGAGGCGGTCATAGAGGGCGTCCAGCGCCTCGCCACGCGGCGTGCCGGGGACGATACGGTCCACCAAGGCGTTGCAGAACGTGACCGAAGCGTCGAGCCACGTGAGGAAGTCGGGGCCGAGCGCCCATTGCTCGGCGAGCGCCTGCACGATGCCCTTGAGCACCTGCCCGTTGTTCTCGATCAGTTCGCACGGCAGCACGATCAGCCCGGCATCGGGGCTGTAGCCAAAGTGCTTCGCCCGTTCATAAAGCACCGCCGTCAGCTTGCCGGGAAAGGAGCGCGGCGGGTTGGCCTCGATACGATCTTCGCTATCGAGTTGAATGCCGACTTCGGTGGTATTGGAGATGATGACCTCCAGGTCGCTGCTGCGGGCAACGGCGAGCACATCGGCCCAGGCATCCTTGGCCGAGAGCGCTCGGCTGACGGAGGCGATGACGTGGTCGCGGTCAATGGTCTCGCCCTGATCGATGCCGCGCACCGTGACGGTGTACAGCCCGTCCTGCTGGGCGAGGCTGGCGCTGCGGCCGCTGCCCGTGGACCCGACCATCACCACGCACCCGTCGTAGGCCCCTGCCTTGAGTGCTTGGTCGATGAAAAAGTCGCAGAAGCCACGCAGGAAACCGCCCGTGCCGAACTGGAGCACCTTCTCGGGCAAGTCAAAGACGGACGGCGGCGGCGTTTGGAGGTCGGTGCGGTCTTGGTACGCTGCGGAGGTGATGAGGACTTTGGAGAGCGCGGGCATGAGCGAGCGAGGAGTGCGAGAGGAGGTGTTGGCGATGTTTGCTTATACCTGTTCTTGGACAGTATGGTGTAGGAATTGCCACCCCTGTAAACCTCGAAGTCCCCTCTCCTGGGAGCCAGGAGAGGGACAGGGTGAGGTCGAAACAAGGGGTGCTGCCCAGACCGAATCTACCTCACCCCAGCCCTCTCCTAGCTCATAGGAGAGGGGGCCCGTTGTGCTAAACCAGCACGTTAATTGCTCGGATAGGCTCAGGTGGGAAGTCATCTACCAGAAGTGGTGTTAATCGGCCCAGAGCGGCAGGGTGCCGAACGTGACGTCCAGCATGATCGGCATCAGCAGGTACGCGATCAACGTCGTCAGTAGAATGAACGCAACGTTCAAAACCAGCCCGGCGCGGGCCATCTGCGGGATGGTGAGCGCGCCGCTGCCGTAAACAATGGCGTTGGGCGGCGTGGCTACGGGCAGCATGAACGCTGCGCTCGCGGCCAGCGTGGCCGGGACCAGCAGCACGAGCGGGTTCTCGCCAATGCTGATGGCAATAGACGCCAGGATTGGCACGAAGGCCGCAACCGTAGCAACGTTGCTAGTGAGTTCGGTGAGGAAGACGATGACGAGCACCACGAGCAACATCAGCGCCAGCGGCGGCCAGCTGGCGAACAGCGTCAGCTGCTCGCCGATCCACATGGCCAGTCCGGTACTGCTGATGGCCGCGGCAAGGCTGAGGCCTCCGCCAAAGAGCAACAACACGCCCCAAGGAATCCGCTCGGCGTGGCGCCACGTGAGCAACGCCGTCTTGCGGTCGGTACTACCTGACGGAACGATGAACAGCAGCACCGCGCCGATCATGCCGATACCCGTGTCGGAGAGGCCGGGCACGAACGGCGTCAGCTGCGGGCGCAGGATCCACAGCAGGGCCACCGTGCCAAACACCAGCGCCACACGGCGCTCCGGCGCCTGCATCGGACCGAGGCCCTGCAGCTCGTCCGCGATGAACGCCCGTCCGCCGGGAATAGCGGCTACGTTGACGGGAAAGAGCACACTCGTCAGCAAGGCAAAGGCGACCAGCAGACCGATGAGCGCCAGGGGCAGGCCCAGCATCATCCAGTCGGCAAACGCGATGTCATAGCTGTACGTCTCTTCGAGAAAGCCCACGAGGAACGCGTTCGTCGGCGTCCCAATCAGGGTCGCCATGCCGCCGATGCTACAGCCGTACGCCAGCCCCAGCAGCAGGGCAATGGCGAACGGCGCCTGCACCGCTTCGGCTTCGTCGCGCTTCGTCAGCTCAATCACCGAGAGGCCGATGGGCAGCATCATCATGGCGGTGGCCGTGTTGCTCACCCACATGCTCAGCAGCGCCGCTGCCAGCATGAAGCCCGCGATGATGCGCTTCGGCTCGGTGCCCATCGCCCCGATCACCACGAGCGCGATGCGGCGGTGCAAATTCCACCGTTCGAGGGCGGCAGCCAGAATAAAGCCGCCCAAGAACAGGAAGACGAGCGGGTTGGCGTAGGGCGCCGTCGTGGCGCGGATCGGCAGGATCTCCAGCAGTGGAAACAGCGCCATCGGTAGCAGCGCCGTGGCGGCAATCGGGATGGCCTCCGTCACCCACCACAGCGCCATCCAGGCTGCCACCGCCACGGTGCGCCACGCCGCCACATCCAGCCCCTCGGGAGCCGGGATCAGTAGCAGAACGGCAGCCACGAGTGGGCCGCTGGCAAGCTTCAAGCCGTTGCGCATGAGGGGTGGATAGATGATCGGTAGGGTCAGACAGTGCAAATATGACGTCCTCAGCATAGCACAACGCGCCCCCTCTCCTATGAGCTAGGAGAGGGTTGGGGTGAGGT
The DNA here is from genome assembly GCA_038747545.1 of Bacteroidota bacterium. Taxonomy (GTDB): domain Bacteria; phylum Bacteroidota; class Rhodothermia; order Rhodothermales; family JBCCMF01; genus JBCCMF01. The sequence continues at coordinate 30,239 of JBCDJT010000002.1, read as the reverse complement.
AGACCAGCGCCGGCGCCAGTCCTTAATTCGCCCTCACCCTGTCCCTCTCCCAGCTCCCGGGAGAGGGAACTCCGAGGCACACACTGTAGGCAGACCTTGCACAAAGATGTCCGCGACAAGGTACGCGTTGCCGTCCAGAATCGGGAGCACCCGAAACACAGCGCGGGCGCTGAACCCGAAGGTCCAGCGCCCGCTCGTACGCTTCATGGCGTCAGAGGCTATGCCCTGACAATCAGGCGGAGGTGCTTAGAACGTGTAGCGCACGCCAAACTGCATGAACCAGCGCGAGCTGTAGAGGCCTTCGTCTTTGGTCTCTGCGTTGAACAGCGCCTCTTCGGTGGGGATGTTGTCGGGGTTGAACTCCAGGCTGTAAGCCGGCGTGAAGTTGCCCGATCCTGGTGCGCCGTTGAAGCCTTCAAAGTCGAGCAGGCTCTCGGCGCCCAGGCCGTTGTAGCGCACGCCCCAGTCGCTGTTGAACAGGTTGGCGATGTTGAAGATGTCCAACGTGAGCTCTACCGTCTGGCGGCGCCCGCCGAAGTTGGCGAAGATCTCTTGCGCAAACTTGAGGTCGAAGGTATGCTCAAACGGCGTGCGGCTGCCGTTGCGCTCGGCGTACTGGCCGCGGCGGCTGCTCAGGTAGTCGCTGCTCTCGATGAACGCGTCCAGGGCGGCTGCGTCGTCGCCCGAGAGGCCGAGTTCACTGGCGCTGTTGGGTACGTACATCAGCGAAGCCGAGAAGCCGTCGCCGTCGCCGCGCAGGTCTTGGCTGCCTGCGATGGTGTACGAGAACGGACGGCCGCTCTCACCCACGTAGAACAGCGAGACCGTGGTGCCCAGGTTGTTCAAGAACTCGGTGCGGTACGTGACCGAGCCGAGGATGCGGCTCCCGAGCGAGAAGTCGGAGCGCGTCAGGTCAAGGTCGTTCAGGCCGTTCACGTTCTCGGTGCCGCGCCAGATCGAGTTGATCTGCGACGAGGTGCCGTCGTTGAGCACGTAAGCATCCCCGTAGGTGTAGGAGAACATGAGGGCTAGGTTATCGGTCTCGTTGAGCACCTCACGCATCTGCTTCTGCACCATCGCGGTGATGTCGTAGGTGTAGCCTTCGTCGGTCGTTCCCACGCGGTGAACGGCCGAGTAGCGACTATCGATCTCCACGTTGTTGCCGAAGTAAACCGGGCGGTTGTCCGCACCCTCCAGATTCACGATGGATGCCGGATTCAGGTTCACGTTGGTGACCAGGATGTTGTCGAGCGTCTTGGTGAACTGGCCTTCCAGCGTGCCAATCCAGCCACCCGGCAGCTCATAGTCCAGGCCGAGGCTGGTGCGGAGCACGCGCGGGTAGCGGAAGCCCTCCTCGAACATCTCCAGGCGCCCACCTGGGATCTGCGAGACCACCGTACGCCCGAAGTCGGTGCCGTCCAGCGCCTCTTGCGGGTCGGGCACGAACGGGATGGGGTCGCCGTTGGGCAGCACACCGTCGCGCACGCGGATTTCGCCCGTGTTGGTGCCGTTGTTGAGAAACATGCCGCCGGGCCACACGAAGGGCACACGGCCAGTGAAGATGCCCACGCCACCGCGCAGCTGAGCGTCGTTCTCACCCGGCAGGTCGTAGTTGAAGCCTACACGCGGCGAGAAGTAGATCTCTGCGGCAGGCGTCCGGCCGGGGCGAGCGCCGTTCAGCTCGTTGCCCGCGCTCAAGATCGCCGGGATCGTAGTGCGGAACACGTCGGGCGCAAAGCGCGGCTCCGACGTAATCTTGGGCACGTCGGCGCGGAGGCCAGCAGTCACACGCAGTTGGTCGTTCACCTGGAACTCGTCCTGCAGGTAGAAGCCGATCTGGTAGGCGTCGAACGCGCCGATGGCGCCCGAGCCATCGCCCGCGATGCCATCCACGAGCGAGTAACCCCGGCGGAATTCGCGCGGCTGTGCTGGGTCGATGGCCGGGTTGTTGATGGCGTTGACCGACTGGATGAAGTCGTCCAGGCTGCGGTAGCGGTAGAAGCCAAAGTTGCGCGGGATGAACAGGTTGCCGATGCTGTAAAACTCGGCGTGCGCGCCCAGCGTCAGCGTGTGATCGCCCAGGAAGTAGTTGAAGTTGTTCGTCACGGTGAGGATATCCTGCTCCAGCAGGTTGGCCGTGGAGAACTGCTCTGACCCGATGCGGATGCTGCCCGCGCCGTCGTCGATCTGGACGTACGGGAACGGGTCGCCCGTGAAGTCGCGGTCGTCGCGCACCGTGGTGTAGCCCAGGATCAAGCTGTTGGCGAAGTCGGTGCCAAACGTGCTGTTCAGCTCAATTGCCGTCGAGTTGGTCTCGTTGGGGAAGAACTCTGCCGTGTTCGAGAATTCGATGCGCGAGGCGCCGCTGGCAAACTGGTCGGTATTGTCCGACTTCGAGTAGCTGTGGCGAGCGCTCAGCTTGTGCTGGCGGCTGATGTTCCAGTCCAGCTTGACGAGCAGCTTGTTGTCGTCGAGCGTCGAGGTCTTGTCGCCGAACGGCCCGGGGTTGTAGCCGAAGTTGCTCTGCAGCAGCTGGTCCAACTCGCCCAGGCGGTTGACCGAGTCGCCACCGTAGGCGGCGCTGAACGGCACCGGCGACTCGGAGCGCAGGATCTCGCCGTTGACGAAGAAGAACAGCTTGTTCTCGATGATCGGACCGCCGATGCGGAAGCCGTAGCGGTTGTTGCTAAACGGCGCCAGGCTCTCCGCCACATCGCCAGGGCCCAGCAAGTTGCCCGGTGTGTTGCCCGCGAAGTTCTCGTTGCGCGTCAGGTAGTAGAACGAACCCTCGAACATGTTCGTGCCTGAGCGCGTGACGGCGTTGATGGCGCCGCCCGTGAACCCGCTCTGGGTGACATCGAACGGCGAGATGGCGATCTGGAACTCTTCGATGGCGTCGATAGAGATGGGTGTGGAGCCGGTCTGGCCACCGTTCGTGCCCTGCGCCGAGAGGCCAAAGACGTCGTTGTTGACCGTGCCGTCGATGTAGATGGCGTTGTAGCGGTTGTTCTGGCCCGCGATGGAGATGGCCGGGCCATCGTCGTCGTCATTCTCGACGTAGGCCTGCGGCGTCATGCGGGTGAAGTCGGCCAAGTCACGGCCTACCGACGCCATATTGCGGATGGCCGTCTCGTCTACGTTGGTGCCCGTGCCCGTCCGGCTCTGGTCGAAGATGCGGCCTGCAGCCACCACCTCAACCTCGCCAAGCTGCACAGCGTCTTCGCCCAATTCGGCGTTGAGCGTGAACGATTCGCCCAGCGAGAGGAAGATGCCTTCTTGCGTGAACGTTTGGAAGCCGACGAAGCTCACTGTGACGGTGTACGGGCCACCCACGCGCATGCCGCGCAGGTTGAAGGTGCCCTGGGTGTTGGTAGAAGTCCCGTACTCCGAGCCTGAGGGCGTGTGAACGGCCAGTACGTTGGCGCCGGGAAGGGTCTCGCCTGTCGCATCGGTGACAACGCCGCGCATGGACGAGGTGGTGACGCCCTGCCCGTATACCGGGAGCACCAGCAGTACCAGCGTGAGGAGACCCGCCAGTCGTTTCAAGTGATTCATAATGCAGTGTGGGGGTAAATGGAAACAGGTAGGCTGCCATGATACAGCATTTCTGCAGAGTGGCCGTTTAAGTGACGGTTAACAGCTTCCCTACTCCTGTGAAAATCTGATGCCCGCGGCATACCTCTACAGCGCCTCCGGCACCCGGCACGGGCTTAGCGCTGGCCACTCCGCAGCGCCCATGTAGCAGCAGCACGCGCGGTTTACCTGCCGTTTTCGGCTTGGCCCGTCCGAACGGCTGCGATGCCTAGTCACACGCAACACCTCGTCGACACGGCACGCGCTCATTTGTTGAAGGGCCTGTGAACTTGAGTCCCATTGTAAACGAGTTGTGCGACACTGTAACAACAGCTGTCCGCTGGCGTACAGTTGGCGCATCTCATCAGGCCTTTGTGCGCACACAAGCCGTTTGGAACGGCGGTTGACGAGGCCTACGGAATATGGGCTAGCTGCTCTCGTTAGTAGGGATGTTGACGCTTCAGTTTTCCCTCGCAGAACGAGCTGCCTCACAGCAATCGTAACCTTGTTGAGTACTGTCCGTCTAGCCCTCCGCGATGAGTCTGATTTACTGCACCTGTTCTCTGCTATGACCGCCTCCTCACTCCGCCGCCTCGGCACCCTGCTTGCGCTGCTCGTGTTCGTCTCCACAGCCGCGCATGCCCAAGATGCCCAGCGCATCAGCTTCAACGAAGCCATCCAGCTTGCACTGGACCAAAACATCAACCTCAGGCAGTCGGCCAACCAGGTTGAGATTGCAGCCACGCAGGTCTCGGATAGCCGGATGCAATACTACCCCAACCTCAGCTTCTCGACCGGTACGGGTCAGAGCTATGGGCGGAGCATCGACCCCACCTCGAACCAGTTTATCGATGACGCCACGGAGAGTTGGAGTGTGAGCACCTCCTCCGGGGTTAGCCTCTTCACCGGTTTCCGCCGTGAGGCCTCCATGAACCAAGCCAAGCTCGACTTGGAGTCGGCCGACCTGAGCTTCAGCCGCCAGCGCCAGGACGTCATCTTCCGGGTGATGAGCAACTACCTCAACCTCATCGACCAGTCGCAGCAGGTGCTCATCCGCGAGGAAAACCTGGAGGCCCAGCAGCAAGAGCTGGAGCGCATCCAGGAGTTTGTCCGTGTGGGCCAGCGGGCCATCTCCGATCAGTTCCAGCAGGAGACGCAGGTGGCCAATGCCGAGCTGCAGCTGATCCAGACGCAGCGCTTGCTCCAGCTGGCTGAAGCCAACCTGATCCAGATCCTCCAGCTTGACCCGTTCGGCGCCTACGAGTTTGTGATCCCCGATGTGAGCGAAGACGATTTGGCCGAGCAAGCCTACAGCATCAACACGATGTTAAACGAAGCGTTCACTCAACGTACAGACCTGCAGGCGCAGGAGAAAAGCATTTCAGCGACGGCAGAAGGGATTCGCATCGCGCGCTCTACTCGGTTGCCCAACATCAACCTGAACGGGAACTACAGCACACGGTGGTCCAGCGCCTCCTCGCTCAACTTTTCTGACCAAGTTGACCTATTCCGCGGTGGCAGCGTGTCTGTCAGCCTTTCGGTACCCATCTTTGACCGGTTTAGCACGCGGAATAGCGTGCAGCGCGCGCAGGTGCGGCTGACGAACGCACAGCTTGGCCTTGAGAACCTCCGCCAAGACATCGCGCTGGAAGTGCGGCAAGCCTACCTCGATTACCAAACCGCCATCCAGACGCTTGACGCTACCGCCGCAGCCTTGGCTTCCGCGCAGCAGGCACTGGAGGTAGAGCAGGAGCGCTACGCGGTGGGCTCATCGACCATCGTAGAGTTGACGCAGGCGCGCGCCAGCTTCGTGCAAGCGCAAAGCAACCGCGCCTCGGCCGTCTACGACTTCATCTTCCGGGAGAAGCTGATTGAGTACTACACGGGCGGCATCACCGCCGACGACGCCCTATTCGACTGATCCCCTCAGACGCCCCTTCCCTCCCCTAACCCTCTTCTCTTCTAATCTCTATGGCAAAGAAAAAAGGTAGCGCCACCAAACGCTTACTTATCGCCTTTGGTGTCATCGTAGCCTTACTTATCGTGGTGGGCGGCGTGGGCTCACAAGCAGGCTGGTTTGGTGGAGGCCCTGAGGGCACAACCGTTGAGGTAGATACGGTAGACGAGCGCGACATCACACAGGTGGTCGTGGCCTCAGGGCGCGTGCAGCCCGAGGTCGAGGTGCAGATCAGCCCCGACGTCTCGGGCGAGATCATCACACTGCCCGTGCTGGAAGGCGACCGCGTGAGCAAGGGCGACCTGCTCGTCCGCATCGACCCCGACTTCTACCGGGCGCAGCTTGAGCAGTCTGAGGCGGGTGTGCTGCAGGCCAAGGCCTCACTGGCACAGCGCCGCGCCGATATGCTCAACGCTGAGCTGGAGATGAACCGGACGCGCACGCTCTTCGAGAAGAACGCGGTGCCACAGAGCGACCTGGAGCGCGCTCAGACCACCTATGAGGTCCAGAAGGCGGGCTTTGAGGCGGCGGGCTATTCGGTGCAGAGCGCCGAGGCACGCCAGCGCGAGGCGGTCGAGAACCTCTCGCGTACCACGATCTATGCGCCGATGGATGGCACCATCAGCCAGCTCAACGTTGAGCTCGGCGAGCGCGCCTTGGGCACCGTACAGATGCAGGGTACCGTGCTGATGACGCTGGCCAAACTGAACCAGATGGAGATCATGGTCGATGTCAACGAGAACGATGTGGTGAACGTCGCCTTGGGCGATACTGCTGCTATCGAAGTCGATGCCTATCCTGAGCGCATCTTCAAAGGGGTGGTAACGGAGATCGCCAACTCAGCCCGGACGCAGGGCGCAGGCACGCAAGAGCAGGTGACGAACTTCCCCGTGAAGGTGCGCATCCTGGATCGCCACAATGTGGAAGTCGCCACCTTGGCCGAAGGCCTCGGCTCCGACGAAGCCATCAGCCCCAACGATGAGATGCCCATCTTCCGCCCCGGCATGAGCGGCACCGTGGACATCTTCACCCGCACCGACGTCAACACGCTGGCCGTACCCATCCAGGCCGTCACGGTGCGCGACTATAACAAGGTCAAGAGCGAGGCCGACTCGACGAGTACGCCCGTGCAGGCAGCCAGCACCACCGAGGGTGAGGACTTGCGCAAGGTGGTCTTCATCGTGGAAGACGGCAAGACCAAGATGGTGGAGGTAGAAACGGGCATCTCTGACGACACCCACATCGTCGTCACCGGCAGGCTAGCTGTGGGCGACCAAGTGGTCACCGGACCGTTCCGTGCCGTCAGCCGCGAGCTGCGCCCCGACCAGGACGTGCAAGTGCGCGAGGAGGGTGCAGCAGGCCGCGAGGGCAACCGCTTCGAATCGCGTTGATAGCCTTTTGCGCTGTTCACCCTGAACCCATCTCGCTCCCGACGCCTGCATCCGCTCCATGACGACTAAAGAACCACTCATTGCCCTCTCCGAGATCAAAAAGATCTACCAGATGGGCTCACAGGAGGTGCGCGCACTCGCGGGCGTCTCGCTTAACATCTACCCAAACGACTACGTGGCCATCATGGGGCCGTCGGGCTCAGGCAAGTCCACCATGATGAACATCATCGGCTGCCTCGACACGCCCACTTCGGGCGAGTACCTGCTCAACAGCCAGCAGGTCAGCGAGAAGGACGACGACGAGCTGGCCGAGGTACGCAACCGCGAGATCGGCTTCGTCTTCCAGACGTTTAACCTGCTGCCGCGCGTCAACTGCCTGCAGAACGTGGAGCTGCCGCTGATCTATGCCGGGCTTGGCAAGAGCAAGCGCCGCGAGATGGCCGCGCAAGCGCTCCGCAACGTGGGCCTCGGCGACCGTATGGACCACAAGCCGAACGAGCTCTCGGGTGGACAGCGGCAGCGTGTGGCCGTGGCGCGCGCGCTCGTCAACACGCCGTCCCTCATTCTGGCCGACGAGCCCACGGGTAACTTGGATACGCGCACGGGCGAGGAGATCATGCGCCTCTTCGAGACGCTTTACCGCCGCGGCAACACGTTGATGGTCGTCACGCATGAGGAAGACATCGCGCACCACGCCCGCCGCATCATCCGCCTCCGCGACGGCCTCATCGAGAGCGATGTGAAGGTGGACAACCCGGAGTTGGCGGGCGTCGAGGTCGAGGCCTAGCTTCCCGCAGCTGGCGAACTTGACGTAGCCGAGGTGGTACGGGGCAGGCCATCACACTTGCGCCCGTCTATGACCGTCGATGTTGTCCTGCCCCTGCCTGTCGATCAGCCGTATAGCTATGCGGTGCCGGCAGAGTTGCAGGATGCCGTACAGCGCGGCAGCCGCGTCGTGGTGCCGTTCGGTCCGCGCACGCTGACGGGCGTAGTCACGCAAGTCGGCAAGGTGACACGGGAAGGGTTGAAGGATGTGGTCGACGTGCTGGACGACCGCCCCGCCTTCACCGACGAGTTGCTGCGCTTGACCCGCTGGATAGCCGACTACTACGTCTGCCACTGGGGTGAAGCCGTGAAGGCCGCACTGCCAGCAGGCACCAGCGTAGAGAGCCAGCAGCAGGTCCACCGCCGCGACGCAGGGGACGCCGACGCGTGGCGCGACCACCCGACCGCCTCGGTCATCCTCCGCTTCCTCGACGCGCACCCCGAGACGACCGTTGCCGCGCTGCGCAAAGCCGTGCCAAAGGCCTCGACGCCGCTGCTGAACCGGCTGGAGGCCGACGGTTTGCTCAAACGCTGGTCGTCGCTCAAGGCGCCGCAGGCGAGCGTCAAGCACGAGAAGCACGTCCGGCTCGTGCCTGCGCTGGAGGAGCCGAGCGCGCTGGTCGAAGCCATTGAGCAGTTGCGAGGCGTAAAGCAGATTGCCGTGCTCGAAGTACTCAGCGAAGCTGCCGAACCGCCCCGCCAGGCCGATCTGCTGCGCGAGACGGGCGCCGCCAGCTCTACTGTGCAAAGCCTCGCAAAGCGGGGGCTGGTGGAGGTGTTCGATGAGGAGGTGTTTCGCTCGCCGCTCGGCTCTGTCTCAGCCAAGCTCTACAACGCCGCACCCGCGTTCGCGCCGCACGAGCATCAGCAGGGCGCCATCGACGCGCTGCATGGCGCGCTCGACACGGCTGCATTCGAGGCGTTCTTGCTTCACGGCGTGACGGGCAGCGGTAAGACGGAGGTCTATATCGCCGCGCTCAAGAAGACGCTAGCACTGGGCCGGACGGGCATCATCCTCGTCCCCGAGATTGCGCTGACACCGCAGACCGTGCGCCGCTTCCAGCAGCACTTCGGCGATGCCATCGCGGTGCTGCACTCGCGCATGAGCCTGGGCGAGCGCTACGACGCGTGGCGGGCACTGCGCGACGGACGCTTCAAGATCGTCATCGGCCCGCGCTCGGCGATCCTGGCGCCCCTCCAGAACATCGGCCTGATCGTGGTAGACGAGGAGCACGAGAGCTCGTACAAGCAGTTCGACCCCGCGCCGCGCTACCACGCCCGCGACGTGGCCGTGATGCGAGCGCACATGAACGATGCCGTCTGCGTACTCGGCTCGGCTACGCCTAGCATCGAGACGTTCATGAACGCGCAGGGCAGCAGGGACAAGCCCGGCAAGTACACGTATCTGCGGATGCCGACGCGCGTGCCCGTGCCGGGTCGCAAGGCTGCGCGCCTTCCGGTGGTCACACTGGTGGACCTAACGTTGGAGAAGCGGAAACACCAGCTCGCCGCCGACAGCGCCATCTCGAAGCCGCTGGATGCCGCCATCCGCATGCGGCTGGAGCGCGACGAGCAGGTTATCCTCCTGCAGAACCGACGCGGCTACGCGCCAATCCTGGAGTGCCACAACTGCGGCTTCACGCCCACCTGCATCGACTGCTCGGTGTCGCTAACGTACCACAAGCCGACGCGGCACCTACGCTGCCACTACTGCGGGCGCACGCAGCGCATCCCCACCGCGTGCCCCAAGTGCGGCCATCGCGACTTCTCGTTCCTCGGCACCGGCACGCAGCGCGTGGAAGAAGAACTCGCCGAGCGCTTTCCCGAGGCTGGGCTCATCCGAATGGACCTCGACACCACCAGCCGCAAGAACGCGCACCACAAGCTGCTGGAGCGCTTCCGCCGCGGCGAGGCGCAGATTCTGCTCGGCACGCAGATGGTCGCCAAAGGGCTGGACTTCCCGCGCGTCACGCTCGTCGGCGTCATCAACGCCGACACGGGGCTGCTGCTGCCCGACTTCCGCTCCGACGAGCGCACGTTTCAACTGCTCACGCAAGTGGCAGGACGGGCGGGGCGGTCGGAGTTGCAGGGCGAGGTCATCCTGCAGACGCGCAATCCGCAGAACCCGGTCATCCAATACGCCATGCAGCACGACTACCTCGGCTTCGTGGAGCAGGTGCTGCCAGACCGACAACTGTTTCGCTACCCGCCGTTCGGACGGTTCGTTAGCGTCGAGTTTCGCGGGCCGAGCCAGATGGGTGCCGAGCACCTGGGCAAAACGTGGACGACCGAGCTGAAGCGCCACACACCGGAGGCCGTGGAGGTGCTGGGCCCTGAGCCCGCGTTCATCGGCCGCGTGAAGCGCAACTACCGCTACCACACGTTGCTCAAGATCCCGCGTGCCGTGCCCATGCGCGCCGTACAGCAAGCGCTCCGCACCACCCGCGACACGGCCAAGAAGCCGCCGAAGCAGTACCGCGTCGCCATCAACGTGGATGCAGTCGGCGTTTTCTGAATCTTGCGGGCGCAGCACACCGTCCAATCTTGTCATCCCGAGCGGAGTCGAGGGATCTCCCCCGTTCGGTTTTGCAATTCGTAAACACGGGAGATCCCTCGGCTTTGGCCTACGGCCGCCGCTCGGGATGACAACCCTTGGGTGACACGCTGCCGTCACATCGTGCAGGATTTATTACAGGCACACAGGACGCAGATCACCCGTGACGCGTACACGCGCTCACGCTACAACGCATCCTGCAAAAACTCAGCCCCGACCTATGGACTTCCCGCCGTTCCCCGGATTCCGCCCCGAAGCGTTCGCGTTCCTGCGCGACCTGAAAGCCAACAACGAGCGCGAGTGGTTCAAGCCGCGCAAGGCCACGTACGATGACGAGCTGAAGTGGCCGCTGCAATGCCTCATCGCCGACGCGTCGCGGCAGGCGCACGAGCGAGGGCTTCCGGTGCAGGGCGACCCCAAGAAGTCGGCGTTTCGAATCTACCGCGACACGCGCTTCTCCAAGAACAAGGCGCCGTACAAGACGCACGTGAGTGGTGTGCTGTCGCGCACGGGCAGCAAGAAGGAGCCGGGCGGCGTGTACATCCACATCGAGCCCGGCAACGTGTTCGCCGGCGCAGGCTACTGGGTGCCCGATTCGCCGCTGCTCCGCCGCTGGCGCACACGCATGACCGACGATCCACAAGCCTTCCTCGGCATGGTCGCCGACTTCGAGGCGCACGGGTTCGAGATGAGCTATCGCGACTCGCTCAAGCGGATGCCGCGTTGCTTCGAGCACGCCGCCGACACGCCCATCGCTGACTACCTCAAGTGGAAGTCGTTCTTCGCGATGAAAACCTTCACCGATGCCGAGGCGCAGTCGCCCGCCTTCACCGAGCAACTCGTCGAGCTCACGGCCCAGACGCTGCCGCTGCTGGAATTCGGCTGGGAGATCATGGACGACATGCCTGCTGCCACGGGCTGATAGTAGCTCTGGGAAATGATTGTGCGATCGAGGTTGTCATCCCGAGCTGAGGCCGCAGGCCGGAGCCGAGGGATCTCCCCCGTACGCGTTTTGCACAACGAAAAAGTGGGAGATCCCTCGACTTCGCTCGGGATGACAATGTTAGACGGTGTGCTGCACTGTGAAATTCCAGAACGGGCATGAGACTGGCTGGCACGCCCTGTGGGATTGTAACCGTCGCCTCCGATTGTCCGCTCGCGAACAGTCGTGTTCGGATGACCGCGAAGTAAACGTCCTGTACAGGCTAGAAACGCAGGTTGTCGCCTTGGCACAGCGCTTGGAATGCGAGCGGGCAGCTATTCAACTGACGCTCCTATCCTCATGCCTCGTCTGCTCACCGCCCTGCTGTTCATCGTCTTCGCTTCTGGATGCGAAGTGCTCGCCATCATAGACGCGGATGCCCAAGGCATTCGGGGGTCGGGCGATCTCGTGACGCAAATCCTCGACCTCGACGACGTGACCGAGCTCTCGGCAGGCGCCGACTTCCGCGTGCGCATCTTCATCGGTGACGACGCGCGGGCCGAACTCACCTACGACGACAACCTGGACGACTTCCTCGAACTCGACCTCACGCGCAGGCGGCTGTCGGTGGGCTTGGAGGACCCGTACCGCAACAAGTACAAGGACGTCACGCTGCGGCTGGACGTGACCGTGCCCACGCTGAACGCGCTGCACCTCAGCGGCGGCGCCGAGGCCACGTTCGAGCACATCCGCACGATGGACGACTTCGAGTTCGGGCTCTCCGGCGGCGCGACCGCCACAGGCAAGCTCAGCGCTGCCGACGTCTCGATCCGCGTCTCGGGCGGCGGCGTGCTGGAGGTGCTCGACGGTCGTGTCGGCTTCCTTGAGGTCCAAGGCTCCGGCGGCGGCGAGGTCGATTTCGAGCGCGTGCAAGGCAAGGGCGCCGATGTACGCCTCAGCGGCGGTTCCGAAGTGACGCTACGCGTGGATGGCCGCGTGGACCTCGACCTCTCGGGGGGTGCCGCGCTCTACCTCTACGGCAACTCCAGCCTCGGGCAAGTCTCCCTCAGCGGCGGCGCCACCATGGAGCGGTACTGAGCCCATAGATGGCAGGCACGCTGGGCGGTTTCGATACCGACGCTAGATGATAGAATTGACGGTCATAGCCACGCCAACCATAGCGACGACGAGACCGCTGACCAGGTAGAACTGATGCACACGGTCGTCCCATAGTATCCGTGACCGAGCCGCGAGAAAGCGATACACGCCCGTTTCTTTGCCCCGGAAGCCGCTCACGGCCATGAAAGTGCCAATAGCGATCGTCAGAAGACCCCAGATGATGCTCATGACTTGCGTCTCAGTTGGTTTGAGGGGAAACAGGTACGGTTAACTCTAGCAAAGGTTTGGTGGTCACTCAATCGCTTAAGCACCATATCTGAGGTTGATCAGTTTCGATGGGTAACTGGCTCTCTGCCAGATTCACAGAGCACCGAGTTTGCGCGCCCACTCCAAGGCGAAGTTTTCGGCGAACGCCTCACGCTGACGAGATGAATAGGACCATGGCTGGTTGATGTGGCCGACCTCGTGCAAGAAGACATGGTAGAGGTAATACCGCCGTACTTCCTCTGGCTTCCATACGAGCCGCCATTGGCCGCTGTCCGAGCGCCAGCGGTCACACCATGGCGCGAGGTGTTTGACTACACCTTTGGTCGGTCGTTTCAGCCATGGCGTTTCGTTCGATTTCGGAAACGCGTTCATGATGACGCAGGAGTACCGCCGCCGAGCGTCGATCCCGAAGCGTTCGTCTTCTTTAGGCAAGCGACGGAGCACTATAGCGCTGACGTGTTCTGTAAGGTCGCCGGGCAACTGTTTGAGCACGCCGAGGTAATCATCACATGAGCAGGGGTGGTAGTACTCGCGCGATGGATTCTCACGCAGCACCCGCCACTTCTCGCTATTCTCCGAGAGCTGCCAGTAGATATCCTCAGGAAACAGGTGACTCCACTTTTCCTGAGGCTGGCCGTCCTTGACACGGCCCCCCTGTGTCTTCCCGATCTTTCGACTCCGACGGATTGGATTGTGCATGACATCAGGCGATGTGATAGACCTCGTTCGGCAGATCACCCTCTGCTGCGAGCATCTTCCTTAGTTTGTGGTGTAAGGCACTGAGGCACTTTGCCTCTTGCTCTGCAATCTCAGGTGTCAAGTTGTAGGCACGGCTCTCGACTCTGAATTCTGCTCCGGCACTCAAAAGTACTGCGATTCCGTAAAGGCCAGTCCGGTCGAGGTAGTCGCAGTAGAAGCGATACCGGGCACCCGTCGGGCGCTGTTCTAGCAGCTCGGCCTTGTAGTGAAAAGCTGACATAGGTGGCTGAACCCTGTACCAGCAGCAGGTTGACACCTTCAATCTAGGCGTACGGCGGCAAACTTTAAAGCCGCCAGAACTGAGTCTCGCTGTGTGCTTTCGGGCAAGTTTGCTACTCTTGTGATTACGGAATCGAGCGGGTGGTCCAACAGAGGATTACGCAACTGCTTCAAGACTCGGGATTCATCGACATCTTTGGCCTTAAGTCCACGGATTACAAGCAAAGGATGTGTCAGCAGAATTCCCATCAACACTTCATTGCCCCATTGCTGGAACTCGACGTTGTTTTCGCAAGTCGGCCCGAACTGTCTCAGCAACTCAACAGTGGCAGCATAATCGACGGGATCAGCAGTGGCGGCTTCGACGACTGCAATGCAGGTACCCTGGTCTGCCGCGTTTTGTGCTGTCGCGGCGAGTGGAAACACGAACAGAAGGACAGGGAGATACCGCATCCTTTGGAGGCACCCGACCTTGTCAGTACGCGGCAGGCGCGTTGACAGCTTCGACGCGTGTGATCTGCGGCACGGAGCGGCGGATGGCTTGTTCGATGCCCGCGCGGAGCGTCATCGTGCTCATCGGGCAGGAGTTGCAGGCGCCCAGCAGCTCGATCTCAGCCACGAAGTCGGGCGTGATGTCGAGCAGGCGCACGGAGCCGCCGTCGGCCATCAGGTAGGGGCGGATCATGTCGAGCGCTTCTTCCACGCGCTCGTGCATCGTCGGCTCAGCATTGGGCGAGGCGTTGGGCGTATCCATCAGGGCAGACTCCAGGAATTAGCGTTGTTGGTGCAGATCCAACGGCGCCGCACGCGAAAAGATCAGCGGGAAATGTGACTAACGCCGCGATCTGGAGGCTGGCCGCACGCGTCGCTACTTGTACAGGATCTCGATGGGCTGCGTGGCGGGCTGGCTCGCGTTGCGCAGGGCCACCTGCCGCATGGCGTCGCGAGCGATGCGGTCGAACGTGCGGGCCGCTAGGCTCTCCGGCGAGGCCAGGACAGCGGGCGTACCGTTGTCGCCGCTCTCGCGCACGGTCTGCTCGATGGGCACCTCGCCCAGGAGGGGCACGCCCAGTTCGTTCGCGAGACGCCGCGCGCCGCCTTCGCCGAAGAGGAAGTACTTGCGGTCCGGCAGGTCGGGCGGCGTGAAGTACGCCATGTTCTCCACGATGCCGAGGACGGGCACCTGCACGCTGTTGAACATCTCGACGCCCTTGCGCGCATCGGCCAGCGCCACCTCCTGCGGCGTAGACACGACCACGGCGCCCGTGAGCGCGATGGTCTGCACGATGGTGAGCTGGATGTCGCCGGTGCCGGGCGGGAGGTCGAGGATGAGCACGTCCAGCTCGCCCCAGTCGGCTTGGCCCAGGAACTGGCGGATGGCGTTCGAGACCATCGGGCCGCGCCAGATGACGGCCTTGTCGGGGTCCACCATGAAGCCCATCGACAGCAGCTTGAGGCCGTACTTCTCGATGGGCACGATCTGCTTGCGGTCGTTCACGCGCGGGCGCGCATGCCGCAGGCCAAACATGGTGGGGATAGAGGGGCCGTAGATGTCGGTATCGACCAAGCCCACCTGATAGCCTTGCTGTACGAGCGCCATCGCTAGGTTGACGGCGACGGTGCTCTTGCCCACGCCGCCCTTGCCCGAGGCCACGGCGATCAGATTGTGGATGCCGTACTTCGACTTCGTCTGGCCGTTGCCCGTGTTGGTCTGCATCGGGACCTCGTCGCCCAGGCCGATCATCTCGCTGTCGATCTCCACATGCACGGTGAGGTGATCGCCTAGCATGCTGTGGATGGCGGCCGTGGCCTCGGCAGCTACGCGCTGCGCAAACGGCGCCATCGGATCTTTGAGCACCACGGTGAACGTGACGGTCTTGCCTCTCACCTGCAGGTCTTTGACCATATCGAGCCGAACGAGGTCCTTGCCCCGGTCGGGGTCGCGGACCTGCATCAGCGCTTCAAGGACTTGTTCGGGCTGGATCCGCATGGCAACAGTACATCAGTGAAACAGCGTGCCGCGCCTACCTCAAGCACGCCACGACCGTTCCAGCATATGCGTCACCGTCAGGTGATTTCGGCAAGCCTTCAGATGCGCCTCACACCGTCCAGCTACCCCTTACCTTACGGCGATCACTTCGCAAACTGGATACCAAGATGATGCGCCTCCGTCCTGCTCTCCTCGTCCTGCTGCTCCTCGCCGCTGGCTGTTCTAGCGACGAGGCACCGCTCACGAACGGCTCACCCACCGACGGGGAGGTACAGCTTGGCGAGGTCCGTGCCACGCTGGAGCACGACGGCCAGCTCCGCGAGTACATCCTCTACGTGCCCGCGTCGTACACCGGCGACGACGCGATGCCACTGGTGCTCAACTTCCACGGTTACACCAGCAACGCCGCGGACCAGATGGCGTACGGCGACTTCCGCCCCATCGCCGACACGGCCGGGTTCATCGTCGTCCAGCCGCAGGGCACGCTGCTGGAGGGCAACACACACTGGAACGTGGGCGGCTGGACGCTGGCCAGCACCACCGACGACGTGGCCTTTACCTCGGCACTGATCGAGGCCATCGCCGCAGACTATGCCATCGACCGCGACCGCGTGTACGCCACGGGCATGTCGAACGGGGGCTACATGAGCTTTCTGCTGGCCTGCCAGCTCAGTGACCAGATCGCCGCCGTGGCCTCAGTAACGGGGTCGATGACGCCGCAGACGATGGCGGACTGCAATCCGCAGCACCCGATGCCCGTGATGCAGATCCACGGCACCCAAGACAGCGTGGTGCCCTACATGGGCAATGCCGTCTGGACGCTCGCCGTGCGCGATGTCGTCGACTACTGGGCGGCACACAACGAGGCCGCCTCATCGGCCGAGATCACCCGCATGCCCGACACGCAGACGGACGACGGCAGCACCGTCACCCGTCACGTCCACGCCGCCGCAGGCACGTATGCACCTGTGGAGCACCTCGAAGTCGTGGGCGGCGACCACACATGGCCGGGCAACGCCTTCGGCGGGGCAGGTACCAACCAAGACATCGATGCGTCGGCGTTGATCTGGGACTTCTTCTCGGGGTACGACCTGCGCGGCGCGATCCCGTAGGCCTCGCCTTCGGTTTACCGCTTGTGCTCGGGGCTTTGGAAATCGGTGTGACAACCTGCTTTCCACACATCGGGCTGGTTGCCGTGGGCGGGGATGCCGCCTTGGTCCTTGAGCATGCGCGCCAGATGAAGGCAGTTCCACACGAGAAACGTCGTGTTGCGGTTGGTGAAGTCGTTCTCGGGGCCGCCCGAGCCGGGGTCGCGGTACGATGGGCCGGGGCCAGCCTCGCCCATCCAACCGGCATCGGCCTGGGGCGGCACGGTGTAGCCGATGTGCGAGAGCGAGAAGAGGATATTCATGGCACAGTGCTTCACGCCGTCCTCGTTGCCCGTGATCAGCGTGGCGCCCACCTTGCCGTAGTCGCGGTACTGGCCCTTCGCGTTGAACGAGTGGGTGTAGCCATACATCCGCTCCAGCACGCGGTTACACACCGATGTCTTCTCGCCCAGCCAGACCGAGGTGCCGATGATCAGGATGTCGCACGCATCCACCTTGGCCTGAATCATGGGCCAGTCGTCGCGCTCCCACTCGTCCGTCTCGGCCATGTTGTGCCCGAGACCAGCCGCGATCTCATAGTCGACCGGGCGCAGGATCTCAGTCTTCACCCCGTTCGCCTCGAAGATCTGCTGTGCGACCATGATGAGGCCTTCCGTGTGCGACAGTTGCGGGCTACGGGTCAGCGTGCAGTTCAGGAAGAGGACGCTCAGATCGTCATACGTGGCTGGCGCCTTACTGCACAGGTGATCGCTGATGGCATTCAGTTGCTCAGACATAGATAAACCTCAGGGTTGATGATGAGGAGGGCAAAAGGAATTCGTATAAGCAGCACGCAAGCCGAGAGGCCTAAATGAGCTCCCAAAGTACACGCGCCAAGCGAGACGTCAAAGCGTCGGCAGTGATACCAAGGGCTGAGGTGGCGCCTGCCTCTGTTCTACCCTGGCAAGCAGCCGGGCATCGGCGCCACGGCGGGCGGGCTTCTGCCGATGGGCCGTTGCGGTTTCACACGACGGGGCGCACCGCCCAGAACGCTCCAGCGAAGGCCACTATGAGAATGCAGTGGCACCTGCCACCGGGCGCCCCTCCGCAAGGGCTGGACACTGGCTGTACGCCACAGGCGACATTCCGCCAGCTGGCTTGGCGCGGGAGTATGGCTTTAAGTCCTGGCAAGCGGATTGGCAGCGTCTTTGATTGCTAGATCAGCGGCTCGTATCTTGCCCCGCGCTCGTGCGCCCGCAGGAAAGGGCTCTGCGCCGCTTTTTTCCATCGCTCTATCCATTATGTCACGTCCCTCCGCTACGATTTTCAGCAGCACCCTCGGCCTTTTTGCTCTTGCGGCCGTGGTGCTCGGCTTCAGTGTCAACCCCGTGCCCGTCAGCGAGGCCGATGGCCAGCGCCTGTACATGGGCAAGTGCATGTCTTGCCATCAGATGGATGGCACAGGCATCCCAGGCGCCTTTCCGCCACTCACCAACTCCGAGTGGGTGAGCCGCAGCGCCGACCAACTCGTCTCCATCATCCTCCACGGCGTGCAGGGCGAGATTGAGGTAGATGGCATGATCTACGGCGGGATGATGCCGCCGTGGAACTCGTTCCTCAACGATGAAGAGGTCGCTGCCATCTCGCAGTACGTGCGCGCCGAGTTTGCCGACATCGATGAAGAGATTACGGCCGAAGATGTAGCACGCATCCGTGAGGCCACCGCCGACCGCACGCAGCCCTGGACGGCTGAGGAGTTAATTGCCGAGTATTGGGAGACGGAGGGCGAAGGCGGTACTGAAGACGCCGAAGCTGAAAGCGGAGATGAGGAGGAAGGCGAAAAAAGCGAGGGCACCGAAGGCGGTAGTGGTGAATAAACGCAAGCTTCAACGAAGCTCGTGCCCCTCAGGACAACAATTGGAGTAGCCTTACGTTGCGTAACCTGTCTGTTGCACAATTCCAAAGACGATCGCGATGAAGCGGCGGCTGACGTTTGGAGCTTGGCTATGCCTGTTGACGTTCAGCGTCGGCAGCGTGGTGGCCCCTGCGTCGCACTACGCCTTCATGGCCATCGCAGGAGCCTACGGCTACGGAGCACATCACGCTGCTGGCACAGCACACCACGGCGCGCACGCTGATCATCACGCGCACCACGGCCACCACATGGCCATGGCGGCGCCCTCGATGGAAGGCGGGCAGATCGACGAGCCGCAAGCTGCACACGAGATGTGCGAGTACGCCGCGCTCTACGCCACCCAAGTGCTGGCTGCAGCGCCAGTGCCTATTACCCTGGCGCTCCCCGAATCCCGCACGGTGCATGCCGATGTGCCGATGGCGGTCTTTGCGGCAGCCCCTCCAAGTACACACTTCTCCCGCGGTCCCCCGCTTGTCTGAGATCGGCTCTTTCCCAGAGCCTCCCGCACTTCTCTTTCGCTCCTGAACGCGCCCGCTCTTCCTGCAGTGGACGCCGTTCATGTGCTCGCGCCTCGTCACGCCCATACTTCCTGGGGCTTCGTGACGCGCCCACGCATCCACACGACAATGCGGCGCCCAGCGCAATGCACGTTAATACAAGCTCAGACTCAGATGAAAAAATCCATACTCCTTCTGGCGGCATTCGCCTTTGTGTTCTCCGCCTGCGACAGCACCGTCAACGATGACGAAGACGGCATGGCGATGGTCAGCTTCGATCTCGATGCCATGGTCGGCAGTACGCCACTTTCCACCGATGCCGCCACCGTGTACACAATGGATGGTACGTCCTTCACCATGGAGGTGGCGCGCATGTACATCTCCAACGTCGAACTGCTCAAGGCCGATGGCACCACGGTGACCTTCAGCGGCGAGTCGCTTACGCTCCCGGCCCGCGACAACGGCACCGACGTCACGCATACCGTAGATGACAAGATCGTGCTGGCCCGCCACGACGCAGGCGAGAGCGAGTATATGCTCGGCGAAGCTCCGGCAGGTGACTACACCGGCATCCGCTTCAACGTGGGCGTCACAGGGCTCGACAACCACATCGATGTAGCACAAGTACCCGCCAGCCACCCGCTCGCCAAGCAGACCGACGTCAACAACCACTGGAGCTGGAACCCGGGCTTCATCTTCCTCCGCATGGACGGCGAGGTGGACACCAACGGCGACGGCACGCTCGACGCGCCCTGGGAAATGCACCTGGGCACGGGCGCTTACCTCACGCCGATCGAGGTGAACCAGAACTTCACGCTCGAAGCTGACCACGAGGCCGACCTGCACTTCATGATCCACTACGGCATGTTCCTCGACGGCATTGACTTGAAGGACGCCGACCAGCGCAACACGCATGTGTTTGACTTCCCCGAAGTCGCCCAGAAGCTGGGCGCCAACTTGGCGCAGGGCATCATGCTGCACGGCGTACACATGAGCGACGGCCACGACCACGATCATGACCATGGCAACTAAGCCTACCGCCTGACTATGGCCGAGGGGTAGCCTAACGCCCCCTCGGCCCAGGTTGTAGCTGATGCGATGGCTCCTCGCCGTGGTGGGGCTTCTGCTGGCAGGCTGTGACGCACCCGTCGATGACGCGACGGTGGCGCTGCGTGTACCGCCTACCTTCGATGCTCCGCCAGAATCGGCTTTCAACCGGCTCACCCCGGAGAAGGTGAACCTGGGCGAACGGCTGTTCTTCGACCCGCTGCTCTCGCGCGACCGTACCGTGTCGTGTAGCAGCTGCCACCTGCCCGAGGTGGCCTTCGCCGACCCGCGGCGCCTGAGTGCAGGTGTGGAGGGGCGCGTGGGCGAGCGCAACTCGCCGTCGCTGGTGAACGTGGTCTACGAAACCGGGCTGTTCTGGGATGGCGCCTCGCCCTCGCTGGAGGCGCAAGTGTTTGGCCCGCTGGAAAGTCCCGACGAGATGGACATCCGCCTCGACACGCTACTGGCGCGACTGGCCAACGACCCAGGGTACCGGATGGAGTTCGACCTCGTCTTTGGCGAAGGGCCGACGGCGCAGAACTTCGCGCAGGCGCTTGCCGCCTACCAGCGCACCATCGTCAGCGGTGGTGGCCGCTACGACGACTGGCTGATGGGCGAGCCCGATGCCCTGACTGATGACGAGCAGCGCGGGCTGGCGCTCTTCGAGGGGAAAGCTGGCTGCATCGACTGCCACAGCGGACCGCGCCTCACCAACCGCAGCCTCGCCAATAATGGCCTTGCCCTGGACCTTGCCCATGCTGACTCCGGCCGCGCCCGCATCACGGGCGATCCAGCTGACTTCGGCCTGTTCAAAGTGCCCTCGCTGCGCAACGTGACGCTGACGGCGCCCTACATGCACGACGGCCGTTTCGGCACCCTCGCCGAGATCATTGATCATTACGATGCTGGCGGCACAGGCGTGCGCAACCAGGACCCGCGCGTCCAGCCGCTCCGCCTCACCCCGCAGGAGAAGACCCACCTCCTCGCTTTCCTTGACACGCTGACCGATGACGAGATCCATGCTGGCGTTCCGTACTAAAGCCGCTGCCGTCCTGAGCCTCGTGCTCTTGACCGCCTGCGCGCCTGACATCACCGAGACCGACTTCTACCAGCGCCATCCCGACCCGTCGGAGCTGGAGCCGCCGGAGGTGATGACCCTTGCAGAGACCACGGCCGACGGCTTCACGCTGACGCTGGCGGCGCGAGAGAACCTGCATGCCGGCTACAACCGCGTGCTCGTCAAGGTGGCGGACGGCGATGCGGTGGTGCCCTTTTCTACCGTGCAGCTGCGCGCCACGCTCGGCGACCGCACGGCGCCTGTCGATATGGCGTCGGTGGGCGAACCGGACGAGGACGGCTTTGTGGAGGCGGGCGTATACTTCCTCCAACCCAAGGGCGAGTCGCACAGATGGGCGCTGGAGCTGGCCGTCGCGGCGGACGGGCGGACGGTGAAGACGGCGTTCGAGGTCACTGTGGAGGACGCGCTGTGGATGCAGGAGATCGACCAAGACGGGCCGCTCTACCTCTCCTGGGTGCAGCCAGGCCGCCCCGTCACGGGCGATGACGCCTACATCCTGGCCCTGCACCGCCCCACAGACACGGGCTTCGAGGCCGTCACCGATGCTGCGCTCGACCTTTACCCCTACATGGACATGGGCGGCGGCGATGGGCACAGCACGCCGTTCGCCGCACCGACGCACCGTGCCAACGGCATATATGAGGGCCGCGTCAACTTCATTATGGCGGGCGGCTGGGACATGACAGTGTTCGTGCAACGCGGCAGCGACCGCGCCGAAGTGCTCTTCGACGACTTCATCGTGTACTAGGAGGCGACCATGCGATCACATCTACCCGTTCTGCCAGCTAGTAATGCAGCACACCGCCCCATCGTGTCACCCCGGCAAGCACACCGTTTTCTCATGTCATCCCGAGCGGAGACCGAAGGTAGGAGTCGAGGGATCTCCCACCCGTACGTTTTGCAAGACATAAAAGTGGGAGATCCCTCGGCTACGCTCGGGATGACAACCTCGGGCGTCCAGATATTCCTCAAGGTTAGCATCATCCTCGCTTCCTACCTGTTACTCGCATCGCCAGCCTTCGCTCAGTACACCGTCAATGGGCGCGTGTTGGATGCGGATGCCGACGTGCCCGTGCCGCTCGTTAACATTTTGGTGATGGGCACCACCGAGGGCACCGTCACCGACGACGACGGCCGCTTCATGCTGCCCCTCACCGATGGTACGTACACGCTGCGCTTCTCGGCGCTCGGCTTTGCCACGCAGACCATCGACGTCACCCCCGAGACGAGCAGCGGCAATACGCTTACGGTTCGCCTGAAGCCGACGGTGACGTGGCACGACGAGGTGCTGGTGCAGGCGCACGCGCCGCTCACGGGCGACCTCGCCGCGCCGCCCAACAAGCTGAACGCGACCGAAGACCTCATCGACCGCATCGCTGGCGCCGACTTCTTGCAGCGTGCCAACTTCGCGTGGGAGCCCGTCATCCGCGGCCTGAGCGCGGGGCAGATCGGCGTGGTCATCGACGGCATCAAGGTGGTGGGCGCGTGCGTCGATAAGATGGACCCGACCTCGGCGTATGTGGAGGTGGAAAACCTGGCCGCCGTCGAGCTGACGAAGGGCGGGTTCGACTTGCAGCACGGCTCGCAGATCGGCGGGGCGGTGAACCTCGTCACCGAGAAGCCGCGCTTCGACCGTCCGTTCTGGCTGAACGCCGAGGCGGGCTTCGAGTCGGTGTCGGCGCTGCGGCGGGTGCGGGCGGCGGGCGGCGCCAGCCACGGCCGCTTCAGCGTGCGCGGCAGCCTCTCGTACAAGCTCTCCGACGACTTCGCGCCCGGCGGCACCGATGCCATCGCGTACTCGGGCTACGAGAAGAACAACGGCAAGCTCGACCTGGCCTACCGCTTCGGCCAAGGCCACCAGCTGACCGCCTCGTACCTCGCCGATAACGCGTGGGGCATCGGCTACCCCGTCCTGCTGATGGACGCCACGCTGGCCGCCGCCAAGATCTACAGCCTGACGCACACGTTCGAGGCGCCGCGCCACGACGGCCACCTGCATCGCTGGGAGACGCGGATCTATCGCACGACGGTGGACCACTGGATGGACGACTACTCGCGGGACGTGATGGAGCGCGAGGTGATGCGCGGGATGTACATGCCGATGTACGGCTTCACGCGCACCTCCGGCGCCCTCAGCCGAGCCGAGTTGCACCTAGGCGTCAACCGCGTCACGCTCACTGCCGACGCCTACCGCACGCGCACCTTCGGCGACATGTGGAT
Organism: Bacteroidota bacterium; assembly: GCA_038747545.1. GTDB lineage: Bacteria > Bacteroidota > Rhodothermia > Rhodothermales > JBCCMF01 > JBCCMF01. The sequence goes on along the minus strand of JBCDJT010000002.1, from coordinate 6,818 downwards.
GTTCAGCCTCTTCCCCAACATCCCCGACATGTACCTGCTCAACCTGGGCGACACCGACGTGCAGCACGGTGCTCTCGTGGCCGACTGGAGCCGCCCGCTGGCACGCGGCCTCTCGATGCGTAGCAGCGTGCGGTTCGACTACTCGTGGCGCGATGTAGAACGCCCTGAGGCCCGCGCTATCCTGCAAGGCCGCTGGAACACCGACGAGCTGGCGCAGACGTATGCGTTCGGCAACGCCAGCCTCTCGCTCGACTACGCGCTGCGCCCCGCCACGCGCCTCCGCCTCTCCCTCGCCGATGTGGGCCGCCTGCCCACGCACGTCGAGAACTACGGCCACTACGTCTACAACTACGTGGACGGCTTCTTCTACACCGGCAACCCCAACCTGAAGACCGAGCGCAGCCGCCAGATCGAGCTGGGCTTGGAGCACACGACGGCGCGCTACGCCCTCCGCGCCAACGTATACGTCAACGCCATTCGTAACTACATCATGGGCCTGCAGGACGATGGGCTGGCGGGCTCATCCACGTATCAGTTCCGCGTCTACACCAACGCGGATCGGGCATCGCTCGTCGGTGGCGAAGTGAGCGGCGTGCTCAACCTGGGCCGCCGCTGGCAGGCAGCGAGTGGCGTAGCCTATGTGCGTGGGCAAAACCTCGACCTGGATGAACCGCTGCCACTGATGCCGCCGCTCACCGCGCGCGCCAGCGTCCGCTACGATGCACCGAGTGCCTGGGGCGAACTCGAAGCCCGCATGGCGATGCCGCAGAACCGCGTGGCCCGCATCGCAGGCACCGAAGACGGCACCGACGGCTACTTCGTGCTCAACCTGCGGGGCAGCTACGACCTGCCGCGTGGCCTCACACTTAAGGCCGGTATTGAGAATGTACTCGACACCTTCTACCATGAGCACCTCAGCTTCGGCAACCTGCCTAGCCGGGGCCGCAACGTCTATGCCGCCGTCGCCGTCTCTATCTAACACCTGCTCCAATGCGCCTGCTCCTCCTCGTTCTGCTCATTAGCCTTACGGCCTGCGGCTCGTCCGCTCCAGAGGCCGCTGTCGTCCGCGTGGGCGAGCCTGCGCCCACGTTCACGGTGCGCTTGGCACAGGGCGGAGAGGCCAGCGTCAGCGACGACCAGCCCTGGACCCTGGTCAACTTCTGGGCGACGTGGTGCGGACCGTGCATCGAAGAGATGCCAGACCTCACCGCCATCCATCAGACGCTGGCTCCGCAAGGCCTCCGCGTCCTCGGCATCAACACGGATGAGGTCAACGCCAATGCAGTCCAGGCCTTCGGCGACCGGCACGGCGCCGATTTTCCGCTCGCCATCGACGACAGCGGTACGCTAGAGCTGCGCTACCAAGCCATCGGCATGCCTGCCAGCTACCTGCTCGATCCGCAAGGCCGCCTCGTGCAACGCTGGAACGGCAAGCTCCCCGCTGAGGCTATGGCCCAGATCACCGCTCACCTTCAAGACGCCCCTGCCTCATGATGCCTCGCTTCCTGCTCCTCATCGTAGCCTGTGTTACACTCGGCTGCCAGCCCGCATCCGATGCTGGGCTCGACGACCCGATGGTGCTCAACGCCGAGTTGCACCGCCGCGTGGCCTCGACCGTGGCGGTGAACCAAAGTGGGCAGGCGGCCCATGCGTGGGTCTCAAACGTGCCTGGCCCGTCCGAGGAGCAGCCGTGGGTCTCCTATGGTCAGCTTGGCGTGCAGGTCGAAGGGCAGCCGCTCTATACGCTCCCGAACGCGGACCACTGGCCTGTGGTCGATCCCGAGTCGGCGCCGCAAGTAGCCACGGGGCCGGGTGGCGCTGTCTACGTGGCCTACACCAACGCTGAGGACCCCGAGAACATCTGGAATGCGACCGATATCCACTTGCTGCGGTCGCTGGACGGCGGTACTACGTGGATGCCTCCAGTTAGCATCGGCGGCGGCTTTGGGTCGTATCGCAACAACCACGAGCTCCACGTCGCTGCCGACGGCACCCTCTACCTGGCCTGGCTCGATGCCGATGCTGTGCTCGATGACGAGGGGTATATCCACGTCGTCGTGAGCCGCTCGGATGACCAAGGCGCGACGTGGTCGGCGCCGGTGGTGGTCGATGCCGAGCCCTCGTGCGAGTGCTGCCGCGTAGCCGTCACCAGCGATGCCGACGGGCGCGTCTACATCGCCTGGCGCAAGATTCTAGACGGCGGCATCCGCGACATTGTGGCGGCGTCTTCGACGGATGGCGGCACGTCGTGGTCGGCACCTGCGCTCGTCTTTGCCGACAACTGGGTGCAGGAATACTGTCCCGATGCGGGTCCTGCCCTCGCCATCGATGCGCAAGGAAAGCTGCACGTGGCCTGGTGGACGGGCAAGTCGGGCGCGGCAGGTGTCAAGTACACGTCAACAGCCGATGGGCGGACCTTCGCTGCGCCCGTCGAGCTTCAGATCACTGAAGAGTCGCGTGCCGCCCACGTCCAACTGGCCGTGCAAGGCGACGATGTGGCGGTGGTCTGGGACGACGGCACGCTGCCAATGCCGCGCATCGCGCTCCGGCGCTCGCTGGATGGCGGGCAGTCGTTCGCCCCCGTCGCGCACCTCAGCCCGGACGGTGCGATGGTGGCGTATCCCAACGTGGCGCTTGGCTCCGCCGAGTGGCAGGTGAGCTGGACGCAGCAAGGCACCGCCGATGCGCCCTCGCGCTGGCACGACACAGCCAGCGATGCGGCATGGCTCGCCCAGACCGACACCCAAACGCCGCAGCTCGTCACCCGGCGCGGCGCACTCGATAATTAACCCTCCTCGACCCTCCACAGCATCATGAAAACCCTTGTCCTCACTGGCCTCGTTCTCCTTTTCGCTGCCTTCGTCCCCACCGACCTGCTCCACCTCCGCCTCACCAAGAGCACGCCCGCCAAAGATGCGGTGCTGACGGCTTCGCCTGCCGAGCTGCGGGTCTGGTTCAACCAGAATGCACGCATGGCCGAGAGCAAGCTGGCACTCACCCGCGATGGAGAAGCCGTGGTGCTCCCTGCCGTCGAAGCGACCGACGACCCCAAATCCTTCCGCGTCGCCCTGCCCGACTCGCTTAACCTGGGCGCTGGGGCCTACGAGATGACGTGGACGACCGCAGGCAACGACGGGCACGTGCTCAAAGGCACCATCCCATACACCGTCAAGCCCTGATCCACTGCTTCTCACTTTTCCCCTGGACCGATGAAACGTTTCCTTCCGCTTTTGGCCGTGATCGTGGCCGTGGGCTGTGCGCCGAAAGAACAGCCCGTCACCCTCACCTTCGCCGCCCAGATTGGCGAGGAGCCGATGGCGTGCGGCACCACGTACGCGGGCATTGGCACCTCCGGTGTCGACGCACAGGTGACCGACTTCCGCTTTTACGCCTCCAACTTCCGCCTGATTGACGAGGACGGCACCGAGGTGCCGCTGATGCTCGATCAGGACGGGATGTGGCAGTACGAGAATGTGGCGCTGCTCGACTTCGAGGACGCCACCGCCGACTGCCAGAGCGGTACGCCCGAGATGAACGCCACGGTCACGGGCATCGCCCCGGCGGGGACGTATACGGGCGTCGCGTTCGATATCGGCGTGCCGCACGAGTTGAACCACCTCGACAACGCGATGGCGCCCTCGCCGCTCAACATCAGCTCGTTGTTCTGGACATGGCGCGCGGGCTACATGTTTAACCGCGTAGACATGCGTTATCAGAACGGCGATGAGCAAGGCGCATGGCTGCTGCACATCGGCAGCACCGGCTGCGAATCGGCCGCGTCCACGATGCCACCTTCCACCATGTGCAGCCGTCCGAACCGCGTGCCCATCCGCCTAACGGGCTTTGACCCCACCGCCCAGCCCATCATCGCCGACGCCACAGGCCTACTGCACGGCATCGACTTGACCACAGCGGTACCTGCGCCTCCGGGCTGCATGGCGGGGCCAAACGATCCCGACTGCGCCAAGATGTTTCCCAACGTGGGCCTGTCGCTCGAATCCGGGACGTGCGCAGGCGACTGCCAGGAGCAGCGCTATTTCCGCGTGGGCGAAACGTCAGAGACGTTAGCAGCAAGGTAACGTGCGAAGAGGAAAGCCAATGACGAACGCTGAGAAATGTGCTGCCGCTGCGATGGCCGTTGCGGCCCTCGTACACCTGTACATCGCGCCGGGGCACTACGCGCATGCGCCAGGACACGGGCTGTTCTTCGGCGGCCTCGGCGTAGCGCAAGCTGTGTGGGCGCTCGTCTACCTGCGCAGGCGGAACGGCACCATCGCGGCGGTAGGCTACGCGCTCTCGGGCGGCGCGGTCGTCGTGTGGCTACTGACGCAGTTGGCTGCCACGCCCTACGCCCTCGCGCCCGAGCCCATCGACGCGGCCACGCTGGTGAGCAAGCTGGCCGAAGGCATCGCGTTTGGCGCTTTATTGGCAGCCTCGACACGCCCGGCGCTGAAGTACACGCTGGGCAGCGCCTACGCCTTGCTCGGCGGCGTGCTGTTTTGGGGCGGCGGCCTCCTCGGCGAGCAGGTGATGCCGCAGCTGGGCCATCAAGGCGAGCACGCCCACGCCGAAGGCGAAACCGGACCGCACAGCCACGGCGAGGACGACACGCACGGCGGCGTTACGCTGAAAACCCTGTTCGCGAGCTGGTTTGGGCCGACGGGCGCCGAAGCCTACGACTGGAATCTGCCACCGGGCTTTCCGCCGCCACGCGTGCCCAAAGACAACCCGATGACCGCCGCCAAGGTCGAGTTGGGGCGCCACCTCTTCTACGATGCACGCCTCTCCGGCAACGGCACCCAGTCGTGCGCGTCGTGCCACCACCAAGAGAAGGCGTTCTCCGACGGGCTACAGCTGGGCGTGGGCTCCACGGGCGAGGTGCATCCGCGCAACTCTATGTCGCTGACGAACGTGGCCTACAACGGCACGCTGACGTGGGCCAACAGCGGCTTCGTCACGCTTGAAAGGCAGATCCACGTCCCCATCTTCGGCGAGCACCCCATCGAGCTGGGCGTGACCGGCCACGATGCCGAGGTGCTGGCCCGCTTCGCCTCGGACCCGATGTACCAAGACCTCTTCGCTGCTGCCTACCCGACGGCCGACGACCCCGTCAATATGGCGCACATCATCCAGGCGCTCGCCAGCTTCAACCGCGCGCTCCTCTCGGGCGACTCGCCGTACGACCGCTTCGTGTATCAGCAGGATATGGATGCGCTCTCAGAGTCGGCACGGCGAGGGTTAGAGCTGGTGCTCTCCGAGGACCTGGAGTGCCACCACTGCCACGGCGGCTTCAACTTCAGCGGGTCCACGGTGCATGCCAACTCGCGGTTCTTTGAGGCGCCGTTCCACAACACCGGCCTCTACAACGTGGACGGCGAAGGCGCTTATCCCGTCACCAACACAGGCCTGCACGAGGTGACGAATGACCCTGACGACATGGGCCGCTTCCGCGCGCCTACACTGCGCAACGTGGCGCTCACGGCGCCCTACATGCACGACGGCAGTGTGAAAACGCTCGAAGAGGTCATCGACTTTTACGAGCGCGGAGGACGGCTCATCGAGGACGGCCCGAACCAAGGCGATGGGCGTACCAGCCCGTTCAAGAGCGGCTTCGTGGGCGGCTTCTCGCTGACCGATCAGGAACGCACCGACCTGCTCAACTTCCTGCATGCCCTCACCGACAGTACATTCATTACCAACCCCGCTTTCAGCAACCCCTTCTCTGTAGCTCCATGACGCGCGTATCTCTTCTTGTTGTTGGCCTGATGCTGGCCGCCTGCCAACCGGCGCCCCACTTTGAAAGCCGCGGGGTAATTCAATCGCTTGAGGGCACCACCGCCGTCATCGACCATGAGCCCATCCCCGGCTTCATGAACGAAGCCATGGCGATGAGCTTCACCCTCAAGTCCGCCGCCGCCGCCAGCAACGTCCAGCCCGGCGACACGGTCGCGTTCAACCTCGGTATCGACGCCAGCGGGGCGGCCATCACGTCGATGACGCGGCTCTCTGGCGCCACAGATTTGAATGTGGGCGGTATGGCGCACAGCCAAGCGCCGAGCCGGACGCAGATGGTAGGCGGGCACAGCCACGGCGGAGGCGGCAGCGGCACCACGCCCGACCGCACGGGCTTCACCGCGCGCGTCGATGGGCTGCGCATCAACATGGACGACCCGCCGGGCGGCAGCAACGTGGGGCGGGCGATGGCCTTTGTGGGCGATGCGTATGTACACGTGGCGTATAGTCGCCCGTTTAAGCGCGGGCGCGTCATCTTCGGCGGGCTCGTGGGCTACGATCAAGTATGGGCCACAGGCGCGCATTACGCCACCGAGATCACGCTCACCAAGCCCCTCTTGGTCGATGGGCAGCAGCTCGCAGCGGGTACGTACAACCTCAGCACGGTGCCTGGCCGCAACACGTGGCAGGTCAACTTCAACACCGTCCTCGGCATGCACATGTCCGACGACTACGACCCCGCCAACAACGTCCTCACGGTGTACATCCCTGCTGAGCAGCTTAGCGAGGTCGTTGAGCAGTTCACGATCGACTTCGCCATCACCGACAAGGGCGCCGACATGAGCATCCGCTGGGACCAGACCGCCATCACCGTTCCGTTCGAACCGATGCCCTAGACTAGGGGCATGTCCTCATCTGATGCGCTTTTCCGCGTTATTCTGGTGCAATACTGCGGACAGGTCTATGCGGCGATAGCGCCGAAATCGCACAAGCGCTCGTAGGATTCCCGATTTAGCACATCATCAGCCCGCACATCTAAAGCTCTCATAATCCGATTCAGGTACAACGCGTTGTAGCCCCGGCGC
>JBCDJT010000001.1:0-103450 GCA_038747545.1 Bacteroidota bacterium | reverse complement strand
GAGCTGCCCGTCAACGACAGCAGCCTCGTCGTCCCGTTCTTTAGCAACCCGGTCCAGGTAGAGGACCGCGACTTCCGCCTCACCCTCATCGTGCAGAACTGGTAGGGCTACGCCTCTCGGTTCACCTTGAGCCAGTTCTGCGATTGCACCCATTACGTGGAGACATGACGCTACTGGCCCTGTGGAATGTCAAGATGGATGCAAAGGTTGCATAAGGCCATCAGGCTTCGGCCCGAAGCACCTCCAGCGGCGGTCGGTTGTAGATGCCTCGGCTGTTGAGCAGGCCGATGGCGATGGTCAGGCCCGTCACGAACAGGATCGCTAGGAATACCGAGGCGGGCGGCGTCAGGTAGGCCATGTCGAAGACGAAGACGGCGAGGGCCCAACTCCCGCCGATGGAGAGCACCGCGCCCGTCATCGTGGCGAAGAGGCCGAGGAAGAGGTATTCGACCGTCATGATCTGGAAGACCTGTCGTTTGGAGGCGCCGAGGGTTTTGAGCAGCACGCTCTCGCTCACGCGCTGGAAGCGGCTCACGATCACCGCGCCGGCCAGCACGATGAAGCCTGTCAGGATGCTGAAGAGCGCCATGAACCTGATGACGAACGCGATCTTGTCGAACACGGCCTCGAAGGTGCTGAGGATGAGCGAGACGTCGATGGCCGAGACGTTCGGGTAGTCGGCGACGATCGCCGATTGAACCGTGGCTGAGACGGCATCGTCGGGCGTGCGGGAGAGGACGACGTTGAACTGCGGCGCGCCGTCGAGCACGCCGCTGGGGAAGACGACGAAGAAGTTGGTGGCCACCTGCTGCCAGTCCACCTTGCGGACACTGCTCACGTACGTGGCGATGTTCACGCCCTGCACGTTCCACACCAGCGTATCGCCCAGCGCGATGCTGAGGTCATTCATAATGTCGGACTCCACCGAGACGGGCACGATATCGGCGTCGGCAGCGACGGTGCCGATGAACTCGCCCTCGGTGATCTCCTCGGAGTCGGTGAGGCGGTCGCGGTAGGTGGAGCGGTACTCGCGGCGGTGCGCCCACGAGAACTCGCCGCTCACCGTGTCGGCGCGGATCTCGTCGATGGTGCGGCCCTTGACCTCTGCCAGACGCATCGTCACGATGGAAACGTCGTCGATGACAGGCAGCCCGTTGTCTTCGAGGATCGACTTGACGCCGTCGCGCTGGTCGGGTTGGATGTCGAACAGGACGAGGTTGGGCTGCCCTTCGCCCGCCGAGAGGTTGATCTGCGAGAGCAGCATCCGCTGGACGAGGAAGAGCGTCAGGATGAGGAAGGTGCCCAGGCCCACCGAGAGCATCAGGATGAGCGTCTGGTTATTCGGGCGGTACAGGTTGGCGAGGCCCTGCCGCCACACGTACGTCCACCGCTGCGGGAAGTACTTACGCGTGAGCCAGATGATGAGCTTGGCCACGAGCGCGAGCATGCCGAAGACGGCCAGGATCGAGATCGCGTAGCCCAGCCCAAAGCCCACATCGCCCGACTGCAGCACGGCGAACGCGGTGATGCCGAGCGCAACGAAGCCGTAGATGAGCCACGCCAGCGGCTCGCGCGAGGTGCGGCTGGCATCGCTGGAGCGGATAGCGACCAGCGGTGACACGCGGCGCACCGCGATCAGCGGCTTGAGCGCAAACAGCAGTGTCACGCCCAGCCCAATGACAAAGCCCAGCGCCATCGCCGACCACGAGATGCCGAACTCGACATCCACAGGCAGGAAGTCATCCAGCACGGAGGGCAGCACGAGCTGCACGGCCAGCCCCACGAGGCATCCCGCCAACCCACCGATGACGCCCATCCCCGTCGCTTGCGTCAGGTAAACGCCGAACGTCTTGCGCGCTGAGGCGCCGAGGCAGCGCAGCACGCCCACCGTTTCGATCCGCTGCTGCACGTACACATGCACGGCGCTGGCTACGCCCAAGCCACCGAGCAGCAGGGCAATGAAGCCGAGCAGGCTGAGGAACCGATACAGGTTGGTCAGCCCCTCATTCCAGTTGTTCTTTACCTCCTCTACGGTGTCGGTGCCTACCTTCATCTCGCGCAGGCGTGGCGCAATCCCTGCGCGCGTTTCTTCGACGTCGCGGCCGTCCTCAAACATGAAGTACAACTCATACTCGGCCCGGCTGCCTAGGCTGAGCAGCGTGGAGTCGAGCGTGGCGAGCGGGAGGTAGACCCGCGGGCTGAACGTGGAGACAAACTCGGACTCACGAGGTGCCTGCACGATTTGCCCGAGGATAGGGTAGGCGTTCTGGCCGATGCGGATGGTATCGCCGATGGTGGCATCCACCTGCTGCAGCAGCGACTGGTCGACTACGGCGCCGTTGCGCTGCTGGTAGGTCTGGCCCGCCTCGGCAGGCAGTGTCTCTAGCTCACCGTAGAACGGGAAGCCGCCGTCCACGGCGCGGATCGACGCCAGCCGCGCGGCCTGATTCTTGGGAAAGAACGCCATCGACGCAAACATGACGCGCATGGACTGCTCGCCGCCGAGCGAGTCGGCAATGACAAGCGCCGAGTCGGGGAAGGCGCTGTCGCTCTCGAAGCTAAGGTCGGCGCCCAGCAGCGTGCGCGCCTGATCGTCTACGGCGCGCTCCATGTTTTCGCCGAACGAGTTGATGGCTACGAGCGCGGCTACGCCCAGCACCATCGACGAGAGGAACAACAGCAGGCGGCTGCGGCTGCCTCGGCTGTCGCGCCACGCCATTTTCAAGATCCAAGCCATGGCCTATCGCCGATTAAAACGTGAGTGTGGCGCCGTCGGGTGGACGACGTGGTGGGGGAGCGGTCTCAAGAGGTCAAGGCGGGCTCGGCCGTGCGCGCATCCGAGACGACCTCGCCGCCACGTAGGCGGATGATGCGGTCGGTCTTGTGGGCCAGGTCCAGGTCATGCGTGACGACCACGAGCGTGGTGCCTGCCGTACGGTTGAGGTCGAAGAGCAGGTTCTCGACGGCGGCACTGGTGTCGGCATCGAGATTGCCTGTTGGCTCATCGGCGAAGAGGATGCGCGGGGCGTTGATGAACGCGCGTGCCAATGCCACGCGTTGTTGTTCGCCGCCCGAGAGCTGCGTCGGGTAGTGGTCCGTGCGGTCGCCGAGGCCGACTTGCGTGAGCAGTTCGACGGCGCGCGGCCCAGCGGTGCGGTCGCCGCGAAGCTCGGCAGGCACCATCACGTTCTCCTGCGCCGTGAGTGTGGGGATGAGTTGGAACGACTGGAAGACGAAGCCCACGTGCTGGTTGCGCACGGCGGCGCGCTCGTCCTCATTCATCGGCCCCAGGTCGATGCCCGCAATCTCCACCGTGCCACCGCTCGGCCGGTCCAGCCCTGCCGAAAGGCCCAGGAGCGTGGTCTTGCCGCTGCCCGAGGGGCCTACGATGGCACAGGTCTCGCCGGGGTAGACATCAAACGACACATCGTTGAGCACGGTGAGGGCGCGGTTGCCGCTGCGGTAGGTTTTGGTGAGTCCAGCAATGCGCAGGACGGGTTGGTCAGCCATGAACGGAGGGGTTGAAACGGGGAGGAACAGGGCGGCGTTAATACATCGCCTCGCCACCATCAGCTCGCGACCCAATGCGCCTACCGCTATACTTCGTCTTCCTCTTTGCGGTTCTGCTGCTGCCTGCCTGTGGCAGCGGTGATACACGACCGTCACAAGAACCCCCGTCCGCCACGACGGCTGAGGCGGACGGCGATGCGGAAACGCCGAGTGACACGGCGGGCACGACGGATGAGATCGTGGTTATGATGCTGGGCGACAGCATTACAGCGGGGTATGGCATCGGCGAGGACAATGCGTTCCCGGCGCTCTTGCAGGCCCGCGTGGACTCGCTGGGCTGGGACGTGCGGATCATCAACGCAGGCCTCAGCGGCGAGACCTCGGCGGGGGGCTTGCGGCGCATCGACTGGCTGCTGCGCGAGCGCATCGACGTGCTGCTGATCGAGCTGGGCGGGAACGACGGGCTACGCGGCACCGCCCCCGAGGTTACGCGCCAGAACCTCCAAGGCATCATCGACCAAGCCCGCGAGCGCTACCCCGACGTCACGCTCATCCTGGCGGGCATGCAGGTGCCGCCGAACCTCGGCCTCGACTACACCACACAGTTCCGCGACCTCTTCCCGGACCTCGCCCGCGAGAACGAGACGGCCTTGATCCCCTTCATCCTCGAAGGCGTGGGCGGGGTGCCTCGCCTCAACCTGCCTGATGGCATCCATCCGACCGCCGAGGGGCACACCATTCTGGCCGAGACCGTTTGGGATACGCTGGAGCCCATCCTAATCGGGATGCAATCGTGACCCGGACGACCGTCTGGCTAGGTCTGTTGGCGTGCTTGCCTGGACTCGCGTCTGGGCAGGCCGTAGATACCACTGATTTTGGCGCCATCACATACCAGATCGCGCTCGCCAACAGCGCGGACAACGAGTATGTGCTGTACGTGACAACCCCGCCCGGGTACGAACAAGGGCAGCGGTACCCAGTGGTCTACTACCTCGATGCATGGTGGCTGCGCGATGTAGTGCGTGGCGCCTACGGCATGGCGCGCGTGGCTGAGAAGGCGGAGGCGGTCCTGCTGGTGGGTATCTCTGTGCCCGGCGACGAGGATGCCTGGCACCGCCATCGCAACGCCGACTTTACGCCCACGCCATTCCGCCCGCTCGCCCCCGGCCTCACCATGAACATCGGCACGGTACCCATCGACTCCGCGAGTACGGGGCGGTCGGCGCTGTTCAGTCGGTTTTTGGAGCGCACGGTGTTTCCTCTCGTTGAGGCTGAGTACGGCGCATCACGTTCCGACCGTGGTCTGATCGGCCACTCGTTGGGCGGCTTGTTTGGGCTATGGGCTATCCAAGCGCGGCCGGACCTCTTCCGTCGGGTGGCCATGATCGCGCCTTCGGGGTGGTGGAATAAGGGCGAGTGGATTGGGGAAGCCCTGCGCGATCGCCTGGACCAAAACGATGTGCTACAAGCGGTCTTTCTCGGGGTTGGCGGAGCCGAACAGTCCTTGATCCTCCGCCCAGCTGCTACGCTCGATGAGCGGCTAATCCCCTATGCTCGGGCCGAGTTGCGGTACCAGTACAAGACATACCCCGAAGCCGACCACACGGCTGTTGTAGCCCCTGCCGTGTACGACAGCATCGTCTGGCTCTACGGTACCGACTGACCAGCCTGGGCCGTAGAGTCGGCTGCTGGAAGGCTGACGAGTTGCAGCAGGGGCTGCGAGGCTCCAATAGTAGAGCCCGGCACCGGGCTCAGGCCGAGCAGGGCCAGCGCTAAGTTGGCCGCCTCGCCGTTGCGGATGGGCTGCGCCGCCGCCGAGTCGGGGATCTGTTCTCCGCCGGGGTCAGCGCGCCTGTCGCCTGCGAGGTCGTACAAATCGGCAGCCGGGATGCCTGGTCCCCACACGTAGAACGGGATCGTGTAGTCGAGCGGGTGCTCGGCGCCGTGGTTGAAGCGGTGGCCGCCGTGGTCAGCGGTGAGGATAACGGCCGTGCGCCCACGCAGCGCAGGGTCTTGGTCGATGGCGTTGAGTACGCGGGCAATCTGGCGGTCGGTGTTGAAGATCGCCTTACCGTAGGGGTGCCACGTCAACAACCGCCACCCAAAGCGGTGGCCTGCCGTGTCGGGGTTGCGCAGGTGGAGGAACGCGTAGCCGAATGTACCCGTGCGTAGCGAGTCTACGAAGCGCGTGGTCAGCTCCGTTGCATCGCGCTTGTACACGTAGGCATCGATGGCTTCGGGATAGCTGTTGGCGAAGACCGCAAACTTGGACTTGCTCGTGAAGAGCGCCGTCCGCAGCCCGTTTTCGTGCGCCACATCAAACACGCTGGCCACGTACGAGCCTTTGTTAGAGTGTATCGTGATAGCCGGGTTGGAGTAGCGGTTGCCTGCCCACCCGTGTCCCTCCGGGCCAGCCACCACGCGCCCGGTGAGCTGCGAGGTATGGTTTGGGAGCGTGTTGCCCCGCGTCGGCGCGGTGCGTGCGTTGAGCGTAAACGCGCCCTGTGTACGCAGCCGACGGTACGCAGGGAGGTTGTCGAGCCATTTGGTCACGGCGTCTTGCCGCAGCCCGTCCACGCTGATGTGGACGACGAACCGGATAGAGTCCGTGCTCAGGCTGTAGGACGCCGCGTCTGAGAACAGGTTGGCGGGTGTGCTAGACGAGCAGCCAGCCAAGGCAAGGAGTAGAGCAACGACAGCAGCGGGAGAGAGGCGGCGCATGAAAGCGGAGCGTGCGTGAAGGGTACCGCTGGTACGACAGAACCCCTCGGCTTGTGCCACCTCATCCGGTCACGTCAGCGACAGGAGCAGGTTGCGCCACTCGGGCAACTCGGTGTTGCTCTCCTTGCGGCTGCCAAAGATGTAGCACAAGACCTTGCTGTGGGCGTCGTAGCATTCGAGCGAGTGGACGTCGCCGTCCACAGTCGGCTTGCGCACGACCCATGTGCTGTCAATCTCATCGTCCTTCATGTGCAGGTTGAAGCCGGGGTCCAGGATGTTGTACCAGCCGTACATGTCCTTGAGCTTCTTGATGTGCCCCGTGTGGATCTGGATGCAGCCGTCGTTGCCTGCGAAGATCATCACCGGGATCTGTTGCCCCGAGGCCGCTTCGAGCACCGTGCGCAGGTGCTTGGTGTCCACGCGCCGCGCAAACTCAGGCCCAGCGAGACGGAAGGCCTGCGTACGCGTGACGCCGAACTTGTGGAGGAGCCGGAAGAAGTCGTGCGTATCGGTCAGGCCCGCCCAGGCCTCGCGCAGCCCGTCTACATCCACCTCGGCATCGGGCGTCTCAGCCTTGGGCGCTGGCGCTGGCGTCACCTCAAGGACGGGCGTCTGGTCCTCATGGCGGTACTTCTCAACGAAGGTGTCGAAATACGCGACATCCGACTTGCGGCGCAGGTACGTTTTGTGGACCGCGTTGCCATATACGTCGAAGAACTGGAGGCTACGGCGCGTCTTGGCGTTGCCATCGGGTACGACTACGGCGAAGGCGAAGGCCCAGGTGCGGAAGAAGATGCGCAGGTCGATGCCTTTGTCCAGCGTTTGGCCCATCTGGTGCGACTTGAAGATCGACGGCTTGCTGTAGCGCCCGGTCTTCTCGTGGACGAACACGTCGTTCCGCGTTAGCGCCATCACTTCGCCGAGTGCTTCCAGGTCGAACAGCATCTCGTACCAATCTGGGCGCAGGCGCGTGACGGTTTCGCCGAGGTCAGTGGCGAGCAGTTCGGCCTCGCTCGTGCCCAGTTGCTCGGCGGCGTTGCGGATGCGCACCTTGGGGTTGGCTTCGCGGAAGGCGGCCCAGGTGGTTTTGAGATCGGGAGACGTCGTCGTTTCCATGAGAACGCTGGGGGTTCAGGTCAAAGTGAAGAGGTTAGGCTACGGCCTGGGCGATGGGGACGACCAGCGGGCAGTCGTGGTATGGATGGGGCATGACCATCACGGGGATCGAAAATACGGACTCAATGAGTTCAGGGGTAAGCACGTCTTGTGGCGCGCCCCGTGCCCGCCGTTGCCCATCACTGAGCATGATGATATCGTCGGCGTACTGAGCAGCTAAGTTAAGGTCATGCAGGATCACGAGCACCCCGATGCCTTGGGCAGCCACGTCGCGCGCGGTGCGCAACGTAGTGTGTTGGTGTGCCAAGTCAAGGCTGGCTGTGGGCTCGTCGAGGAAGAGGTAACGCGCGTGATCGTCTGAGGTGTCCGCAATTTGCGCCAGGGCCCGAGCCAAGTCTACACGCTGCCGCTCACCGCCCGAGAGCGTGGTGTACGACTGATCGGCTAGCGCGGCCAGGCCTACACGGTCCAGCGCTTCCCAGGCTATCTCCATGTCGCGCCGCGACTCGCTGCGCCCGGCCAGGTGCGGCGTGCGGCCCATCAGCACCACCTCGAACGCGGCAAACGGAAACGTCAGCGACGAGTGCTGCGAGACCACGGCCCGTCGCTGCGCCTGCTCCTTCGCCGACCACTGCTTGAGCGGCTTCCCATCGAAGCGCACCTCGCCGCCATTGGGCTGCCACTCGCCCGTGGCTACACGGAGCAGCGTCGACTTGCCCGCGCCGTTCGGCCCCACGAGCGCTGTCACTGAGCCTGGCGTCACCGTCAGCGACACCGACTCCACGAGCGTTTTGCCGCTCATCTGAACTGTGATGTTGTTGAGTTCGATCACCAGGGTGCGGGCTAGAGGTGAAGGGCCGCGCGGTTGCGTAGCAGCAGCCACAGGAAGAACGGCGCGCCGATGAACGCCGTCACGATGCCGATGGGTAACTCGGCGGGAGCGATGAGGGTGCGCGAGATCAGGTCGGCACCCAAGAGCAGCATCGCGCCCAGCAGCGCCGAGCCGGGCAGGAGGCCGCGATGGTCGGGGCCGAGGGTGAGGCGCAGCAGGTGCGGTACAACAAGGCCCACAAAACCGATGATGCCCGAGACGGCCACCGCGGCACCCACCGTGAGGGCCGTGATGAACACAACGCCCTGCTTCAGCCGCTCTACGTTGATGCCCAGATGTCGCGCCTCAGCCTCGCCCAGCAGCATCGCGTTGAGGGCGCGTGCCAGCACCGGAGCCCCTACAATGCCCATCAGCATGAACGGCGTGACGGCGCCCAGCGTGCTCCAGGTGGCGCCGCCCAGGCTGCCCAGGGTCCAGAAGGTGATGTCGCGCAGCTGCGCATCGTCGGCGATGAGCGTCATCAGGCCTGTGCCTGCGCCCGCCAGCGCGTTGAGGGCGATGCCCGCCAACAGCATCGTCGCCACCGAGGTGCGCCCGCGCCATGTGGCGAGCCGGTAGACAATCAACGTAGCCGCGATGCTGCCGCCAAACGCCCCCAAGGCGATGGAGAACGGCGCCAGCCACGCTGCGGTGCCCTCCAAGAACGGCAGGCCCAGTACAATGACGAAGACCGCTGCGAGCGCCGCGCCGCTCGACACGCCCACGAGGCCCGGATCAGCCAGCGGATTGCGGAACAGGCCCTGCATCGCAGCACCACTCACGGCCAACCCCGCGCCGATCAGCAGGCCCAGCAGCACGCGTGGCAGCCGGATCGCAGTGAGCACCAGTTCCTGCTGCAGCTCAAAGGCCCACGGCGTCTCGATGCCGATCTGCTTCAGCAAAATGCCGAGCACCTGCAGCGGGCTGATCTCGACCGCGCCAATCCCAATAGAGCCCCAGATGACGGCTAGCAAGGCCACCGCTAACCCGATGAGGACGCGCCGCGTGCGCACGCCGCGACCGTGCAAGGTGGGCGCGGGTAGCGCAGGGCGCGGTGACGCAACAGTAGGGGGGGAGGAGATCTCCATATCAGTCAGCCAGCATCAACGGATGAGGGGCGACGGTGACGGCAGGGTGGCCATCGAACGGCGCAGGGCCAGGGCGATCGATCCATATCATGCTGCACAGGTCCCCAGGTGAAATAGCGTGCTCGGCACGGCCATCAGTAAATGTAGCAGAAATGCGACGCGAAAGCAGCGTAATCGGCCATCCTGCCTCGCTCAGCAGACGCGACGGACGCGTAAAGACTCAGCAAATCTAAGCGTTTAGCGTCTAAAATCATTGATCTGCGTGCGCGAGGCGATGTAGATTTGTTCTAAATAGAACAACTTGTTCACCGTTTGGGAAGATGATAAAGCGCATCCACCGCCACTACTGGTTCGCGCTCGTGCTGTTGATCGGGCCAATGTACACCGCCGCCGGGCAGGCCGCGGACTCCCTCGCGCTGATGGAGGGCGAGCTGGCCCCCGTGGTGGTGACCGCCACAAAGGGCGCCAAGGAACTGCAAAACGTTCCCATCCCCACCTCGCTGATCACGTCTGAGGACATTGCCCAGCAGGGCGCCGTGCGGCTGGCCGACCTCCTGGCCGAGCAGCCCGGCCTGCAGATTGTCTACGACCACGGCCTGGGCGTACAGATCCAGGGTTTGTCGTCGGATTACACGCTGGTACTGGTAGATGGGGAGCCGCTTATCGGCCGCGTGGCTGGTACGCTGGACCTCGAACGCCTCACGGTGTCGGGCGTGGACCAGGTCGAGATCGTGCGCGGGCCGTCGTCGTCGCTCTATGGTAGCGAGGCGCTGGCCGGGGTCATCAACATCATCACCAAGGCGCCGGCCAATCGCTGGACGGGCTCCCTGCAGTCGCGCTACCAGACGCACGGCACCTCTGATCTCAACCTCGAAGGCGAAACGACCATCGGCCGCGTGGGCGCGCGGATCTACGCTAACCGCTACAACTCGGACGGCTACGATTTCTCGCCCGACGGCATCGGCCAAACAGTGTCGCCGTTCACGGACTACACGGTGGGAGGGCGCCTCGACCTCGATCTCACCGACCGCACCGCGCTGAGGCTGTCGGCGCGGCACAATTGGCTAGACCAAAGCGACGAAGTCGGGCTGCTCACCGACAACGTGCGCGTCCCCTTCGACAACGAGGCGGCACTGCGCGACTGGAACATCGCTCCTGTGCTGACACATCGGTTTGCCAGCGGCGCCAAGCTGACCACCTCGCTCTACGCCTCGCGCTACCGCACTGATACGCAGATCCGCGATGCCACGACGAGCGCGCTCGAAAGCCGCAGCCAGTTCGACCAGACGTTTAACAAGGCCGAGGCGCAGCTTGACCTCGTCCTGGGCACGCAGCATCTGCTGATGGTGGGCGGCGGTGTCATCGGCGAAAGCGTGGAGGCCGACCGCGTGGCTGGGGGCTCGCGCAGCACGCAGCATGTGTTCGCCTTCGCCCAGCACGAGTGGCTGGCCAGCGAACGCCTCGACGTGAACGTCAGCGCGCGCTTCGATGCCCACAACGAGTTCGCTCCGGTCCTTAGCCCCAAGGCGGCCGTCCTCGTCAAGCCCAACGAGCGCTGGCGCGTCCGGGCGTCCATCGGCAGCGGCTTCAAAGCACCCACGTTCCAGCAGCGCTACCTCGACTTCACCAACGCGGTGCAAGGCTACAGCGTGTACGGCTCCGTGGATGTGGTGAACGCCCTGCGCCAGCTGGAGGCGCAAGGTCAGGTGCGCGGCTTTCTGCAGGACATCGAGAGCTTGGAAGAGATTGAGCCCGAGCGGTCGCTGGCGTTCAACCTCGGCGCGGCTACCGACATCGGCGAGCGCTGGTCGGTGGACGTGAACGGCTTCCGCAACCACATCTCCAACCTCATCGAAGCCTCCCCGATTGCGCTGAAGACCAACGGGCAGAGCGCGTTCACGTACTTCAACCTCAGCCGCATCGTCACGCAGGGTATCGAGACCAAGGCCACGTTCGAGATGAACGACGCGTTCTCGTTCATGGCCAGCTACCTCTTCCTCGACACGTTCGACCGCGATGTGGTAGACCAGATCAATGCAGGGTCGCTCTTCGCGCGTGATGCGAACGGCCGCGACTTTCGCCTCTCACGCAGCGACTACGGCGGGTTGCTCAACCGCTCGCGCCACAGCGGCACCTTCCGCGTGCAGTACCGCCATGTGGAGCGCGGCCTTACCGCATCCGCCCGTGCCATCTACCGGGGCCGCTACGGCTTCGGCGACACCAACGGCAACCTCGTCCTGGACGACGACAGCGAGTACATCGCGGGCTACGTACTGCTCAACCTCACGGTTACCCAGCGCATCACTGACGCCGTGCAGCTCCAGGTAGGTGCCCAAAACCTGACGGATCACACCAACACCACCTTCATCCCCTCGCTTCCAGGCCGCTTGCTCTTTGCGAGCCTCCAAGTGGGGCTCCGCTGATCCACGTTTTCCCCCGGCTGCGTGGCGGCTTCGCCCACGCGTTATCTGTACATCCCATACAACCTATACTCATATCACCATGCGTAACCGTCTCTTTTCTACGCTGTTCGTCGCAGCCCTTCTGGTCTTCAGCGGCTGTGACAGCAGCTCGTCCGAAGAGTTTATGCCCCCCGAGGTGCAGATGGCCGTGGACATCCCGGCTGATCCTATCGTCGGTTTCGGACCACGCGGCCCTGTGGGGGCTGGCGTCATCACGTTCTACAGCCTTCGCGAAAACCGCATCGTCCCTGCTGCCGACTCGGCCTCGGCCGCGTGGGACATCGCTCTGCAATCCACTACTATCTTCACGAACGGCGGCGCTAGTGGCCCTGGTCAAGGCGGTGCGCAGGTCGTAGAGGCCCTGTTTGAGGAAGTCACGGAGGCACCCGCCACGGGCTACAGCACCGACGCCACCTCAGGCTTCGCCATCCCCACGGGATCGGGCAACGGCTGGTACAACTACAACCCCCAGGCCAACGTCGTCTCTCCAATCCCCGGCCGCGTGCTGGTCGTGCGCTGCGCCGATGGCACGTTCGCCAAGATCCGCATGATGAGCTACTACAAAGGCAACCCCGCCAACCCGACCTCGGCTGACGAGTCGCGGCACTACACGTTCGAGTTCGTACATCAGCCCGACGGCTCACGGCGCTTCGAATAGGCCACTGGCTGATACCAGGATTTGCCTTGGATAAGGCCTCCATCGTATGGTACGGTGGGGGCCTTTATTGGTATGGACACTGCAGATCGTAAATTCGTCGTCGACATACCGGAAGGCTATTCGGTGGGTGTTTATCAAGGTCGACGCTACGGCATCACCAAAGCCGTTTTCAACGGCGGCCGCTCGTTCAAGCTGTACGCTGAGGAGCTGGGCGGCTCCGACTTCGTCAGCCTGAACCTTTACCATACAGCGCAAGGCGAGCACCTGAAGCCTTGTGAGATGCCTGAGGCGAAAGTCCTGCACTTCCTAAGTCATGTGCAGTTGGGGGCGCCCTAGCAACAAGTCGTTCTGACCCGCTATGCTCCTGTAGGGTGAAGGGCTGATGGTGAAATGTCGTGCAGCTGGTGATGCCCTCCAAGTTGTTCCAATATGCGTACAACCTAGCCTTCAGGGGAGCGTTAGCACGGTCTAATCCAACAAACCCAAAACGCTCGCCATGCTCAAGTGGATCGATGTCATCCGTTTCGCCAAGAAAGGCAACCCCTCGCCCGACCGCCGGGTGGAAAAGACTGATGCCGAGTGGCGAGCGCAGCTCTCACCAGAGGAGTACCGCGTCACACGGCAGCACGGCACGGAGCGGGCGTTCAGCTCGGCGATGTGCAGCTTGTTTGAGCCCGGCCTCTACGCGTGTGTCTGCTGCGACACGCTCCTCTTCGATGCCAACGAGAAGTTCGAGAGCGGCACGGGCTGGCCGTCGTTCACGCAACCCATCAACGTGAATGCTATCGCTTACCACGAGGATCGCTCGTTCGGGATGCGCCGCATTGAGACGCTGTGCAACACCTGCGATGCACATCTCGGCCACGTCTTCCCCGATGGTCCCCTGCCGAGCGGCCTGCGCTACTGCATGAACGCGGTCGCGCTGAGCAAGCAGGAGGCGCCTGCGACTGAAGCCACATCGGAGGACGTGGCCGATGGAGCTGACACGCCCTAGCCTGTTGGCGAAGACGCGCATACGTTTACCGCTGGTGCGGCGTTAGTGCTCTGGCTCGCTCTTCACGAACACTCCGTGCTTATGGTATACCGCGCCCGCCTAGCTTGCATCGGGATGGTGCTCGGCATGGCTCTGTTCGTTGGGCCGGCGGCGGCGCAAGTGGCCGTACGCGGCGTTGTTGTCGATGCTGAGACGGGGGAGATGTTGCCCGCGGCACACGTGTTTATCGACGGCGCCACGACGGGGACGATCACCAACCTGCGCGGCGCCTTCGAGCTGGTCGTGCCACGGCTGCCCGTGACCTTGCGGGCGCGGTTCCTCGGCTTCGCGTCGGCGGCCGTTGTAGTGCAGCCCGGTGAGCAGGCCCAAGTGCGAATTGCGCTGACGCCGAGCGTGGCCGAGCTGGGCGAGATCGTGGTCGATGGCGAGGACCCTGCGGTGGGCATCATGCGCCAGGTGATTGCCCGGAAGCAGGAGCGCCATGCGGGCGGCGTTGCGTACCAGGCCGAGGCGTACAGCCGCTTCATGCTGCAGCGCGAAGACGAGCTGGTGCAGGTGCGCGAGACGATCGCGGAGAGCTTTTGGCGGAGCGAGAACGGTGTGCGCGACCTCATCCGTGCCCGGCGCATCCAGCCGCGCAACTCGGGTACGTACCGCTTCGCCACGCCGCTGCCCGCGCTCAACTTCTACGCCGACGACATCCCGCTGATGGGCTTCACCTACTTCGGCCCGACGCATCCCAAGGCGCTGGATGTCTACACGTTTACGCTCGCGAACGTGCGCATGGTAGATAGCACCGAGGTATACGAGATCTACGTGTCGCCGAAGCGGCTCACGCAGCCTGCGTTCATCGGCACCATCCGCGTGCTTGATGGCGCTTTTGCCCTGCTCGACGTGGCGCTCACCCCCGCCAGCTTCCAGCAGCTGCCGCCGCCCGTCAGCGACTGGCATGTGCGCTTCGAGCAGCAGTTTGCGCCGTTCGAGGGGGACCAGTGGTTTCCCATCGACCTGCGCGCCGAGGGGCGCATCGCGCTGGCTCGCCCCGGCATGCGGTACCCGATGGCGTTCTACCGGCAGGTGACGCGGCTGACAGGTCACGCCCAGCAACGCCCTGGCCCCGACTCGCTCTTTGCCCGCGCGCAGCCCCGCACTGACATGCCCTTTGCCGAGGCCCAGGCGTTCCTCTTTCGCGGCAACCCCGGTATGGTGCCTATGACCATTGAGGAGCGGACGGCGGTGAGCCGCCTCGATCCCAAGCTGACGATGGCGCGGGCGTTCGCTCCCATTGGCATGATTGGCAGCCTAGCGTCGGCACCGCTAGATCAAGTCAACCTCTTGCAATACGCGCTCATCAAGGCGGTACGTGGGCTGGTAGTGCAAGATGTGCTGACGGAGGACCCGCCCGAACCCCGCCGCAAAGGGTGGCAGGAGCAGGTGTTGGACCGCGCATGGTGGTGGTACAACCGCGTGGACGGCGGGCACTTTGGGCTGAAGAGCAGCTTCGAACCGTCGCCGAGCTGGTCGGTGCGCACGGGGCTCGGCTTTGCCAACGCACGCAGCCGCGTGAACGGCTACGGCGCGGTGCGCTACACCACAGGCCCGCCCACGCAGCGGCTGCGTCCGTTCCTGGAGCTGGCAGGAGGTTCGCAAACGGCAGCGCGCGTGGGGGGCTCCGCGCACAGCTTCACGCTCGCAGGCATCGCCACCTACATCGGCTACGATGATTACTTCGACTACTACCAGCGCGACCATGCCTCGGCGCTGCTTGGTCTTACCATCGCCCCGCTCAGCATGACGCTCTCGGCTCAACTCAGCACCGAGCATCATACCTCGCTCGACAACAACACCGACTACCCCGGCTGGCTCTTCGGCGATGGGCAGCGTGCCAACCCGGACATCGATGTGGGCGCAACACAGGTCGCGCAGCTGCGCGCCGCATTCGAGGCCACGACGCGCGAGCGCTTCGATCCGCTCGTGCGTACCGTAACGCTGGAGGCGGATGTAGGCATCGGCGGCGTAGGCGAAGGGGTGCGGCGCGTGCGGGGCGAGGTCGATTGGACCCTGCCTACGTTCTTCCAGCGCCAGCCCCTACAAAATCGATTGCGCGTTCGCCTAGTCGGCGGCTGGTCGGATGGCGATGTGCCGTCGCAGCGTCGGTTTGGGCTGGACGGGAGCGTGGGGCCGTATAGCACGTTTGGCACCTTCCGCTCGCTCCTGGGGCAGCGCTACGAGGGCGAGCGCGTCTGGGGGGCGTTCTGGGAGCATGACTTCAGCAGCACGCTCTTCCAAGCCCTCAGGCTCCACAGCCTCGTAGACCGCCGCCTGAGCCTAGCCCTGCACGGCGCGCATGGTGAAGCCACGTTGCCCGCCACGGCCAGCTCGCGGCGGACCAATCCGTCGCGCGGCGTCCACCACGAACTCGGCCTTGGACTCAAGAACATCCTCGGCTTTCCCTTCCGCCTCGATGTGACGCGCCGCCTCGATCAAGCCGGGATGTACGTCACCCTCGGCTTTGAGCGGCGCTTCTAGCCAAAGGCGCCGCTCAGTCTTCGGTATCGCAGCCCCGGTTGCCCGTGTAGCATTTGTGTTCAGGGTCGCCGCCGGAGATGAGGTAGGCCATCAGGTCCAGGACTTCCTGTTCGTTGAGGCGGTTGAGGAGCTTGGCAGGCATCAGCGAGATAGGTGAGTCAGATTGCTCGGCGATGTCAGCAGTGGCAAAGTCCATCGTCTGATCGGGTACGTATGGGTTGAGGCTGATCGTCACCGTCTCATCGGTTGTGCTCACGACGCGTCCGGCCAAGGCCATGCCATCGTGGGTCTTGATGAGCGTGGCGCCATACTGGTCTGAGATGGCGTCGCTCGGGTTCACAATGGCGCGCGCAATGTCGATCTTCGAGAACCGCGTGCCCACCTGCGTGAGGTCGGGCCCTGCGTTGCCGCCTACGCCGTTCATCGCGTGGCACGCTTCACAGAGCGCTGCGGCGTACATCTGCTGCCCGCGTTCGAAGTTGCGCGGTGCGCCGAAGCGCTGCCATAGCATCTCGTTGAGGTCACTCTGTAAGTAGTCCTTGCCAGGGCCTTCAGGCTGCGGCAGGTTGGTGAAGTCCACGGCCTCGACGCTGAACGTGCCTGCGAGCGCGCCCAGGCGCTCCTTCTCATCCTCGGGCAACCGTTCGATGGCCCGCTGACGGATCGCGTCCACAAAGCCCTTGTAGCTCAGCCCGCCCTTACGGTTGAGGGCGTCGTAGAACCACTGGAAGTAGGTATCGCGAAGCTCAGGCGTCCAGCCTGTGTCAACGTGACCCAGGATGCGTGCAAACTCAATCTCTTGCGGGCTCGGCAGGTTGTTCTTCATGCGGGCGATGCTGTCGCCATACTTCTCGCTGCGCGCCAGCACATCCTCAGAGATGAAGATGTCCTCTGGCGTGGCAGCTTCCTGCATGAGCTGCACCAGCACGGGAGCTACGTTTGGAGCACCGAGGTAGGCCAGCACCCGCCCGAGGTCGCGGTTGTGGTCATACATCGGCGACGGCAGGTGGGGCGAGAGTGTAGCGATGACGGCGTCTCCAACCGGTGTACTCGGCATGCCCATGCGGATAAGCACGAGGTGGTAGGCGCGCAAGAGGTCGGTCTGCTGATCCGTAGTGAGGCTGCCGAAGTCGATCGCGTTGAGCGCTTCGAGGGCCGCGTCGCGATGGTCAGCATCGCCCTGGCGCGCTAGGGCGACGATCGCATGGATGCGGCTGACCGCGTCAGGCTCAGCGAGGGCGCGCTCGGCCCACGTCTCGGCGGGCTGGTGCTCGATGGCGATCCGGGCTGCGTAGCGGATGTGGCGGTCGGCGTGGTTGAGGTAGGGCCACACCGTCTCCACGGCGGCTGGGTTCGTGGTGTTGTGGAACGCCTCGATGGTGCGCCGCAGCAGGTTGAGGTCGTTCGGCGGGGCAGCAGCAACGGGCGTGGTCGCCTCGTCGCCGTCGTAGTAGATGCGGAAGACATAAGAGTTAAGCCGCCGCCCGCCCGTGGCGAAGTACAGCGCGCCGTCGTCGCCGAACAGCCCGTCGGTGAGCGGGAGGGGGACGCCGGCTAGGAATTCCTCGGTGCTGCCCGTGTAGCTGCTGCCTGCGTCTTCCACATCCACGAAGTAGATGGTGCCGAAGCTCCAGTCGAAGACAAACATGCCCCGCTGATACCGCTGCGGGAAGCCCGACTGGTAGCCCATCAGCACGCCTGTGGGCGAGCCCTGGCCTACGTCAACAACCGAGGGCAGCGTGTCAGGGTAGCGCGCCGACCACTTGCCCGAGCCCGTGCGCCAGCCGAAGTCGGCGCCGCTGGTGGCGTGGAGCACGCGGATGGGGCGGTACCACGGCATGCCCATGTCCCACTCCATGTCGGAGTCGAACGCGAGGATGTCGCCCTGCGGCGTGAAGCCGAAGTCGAACGTGTTGCGGAAGCCCGTGGCTACCACCTCGAAGTTCTGCCCGAGCGAGTCGAAGCGTGCGATCCATCCGCCGGGTGCGCGCAGCTCATTGGCGTGCCCGCGTGGGTCCAGGATGACGGGGAAGAGGCCGTCTTCGTCCCAGTTCATCGGGCCCCGTGCCGTGGCGCCTTCGGGGATCGATACGTAGTTGCCTGCCACCATGTACATCGTCTCGCCATCCGGCCCCATCACAATGGCGTGCGGCCCGTGCTCGCCCCAGTTGTCAAACTTCTGCAGCAGCGTGACCGCGTCCAACTCGCCGTCGCCCGTCGTGTCGCGCACGCGGTAGAGGCCGCTGCCGTTGCCGTCGATGCCGTGCTCCGTACTCACGTTCACGTACAGGCTGTTGTGCGCCCACAGCATGCCTTGCGCATGCCCTAGGTTGATAGGCAGCTTCTCGGCTACCGTCTCATCGTATGGCGTGCCGATGGGGGGCGGCGTCAAGCGGTAGAGCGATCCGTATTGGTCGGAGGCGAGCAGGCGACCGCGATCGTCCCACGCTAGCGCAACCCACGAGCTGCTGTCGGCGCCCATCGGGTGGTATACGACTTCCGCCTTGAACCCGTCGGGCAGCGTTAGGTCAGGCGGCCCTTCATCATCGCGGGAGGTGGTGGCCATCAACACGATGGCGAAGCATAAAAAAAGGGCACCGGGCCCCGCAAGGCGACGTGACATGAGTCGGAAGCGGTTACATCGACGAAGAATTGTAACGTAACTTCTGTGAAGATGAAGTGCAACTGCGCTGCGCATTCGGCGGTTGACAGCCCCTAACACATCCACCGATACCATGCGCATCGCCCTCAGCACCGACCTCCGCACGCCACTCCTCGACACCTTGCAGGCCGAGGTGAAGCGGCACGGGCACACCGTGATCTACGTCGGTCCCGAAGCAGACGGGGGCGAGAGCGACTGGCCCGATGTGACGTCGCAAGCGGTGCGGATGGTCACTGACGATAAAGCGGATGAAGCCATCGTCTGTTGCTGGACGGGCACGGGCGCCAGCATCGCCGCGAACAAGCATCGGGGCGTCCGCGCCGCCCTCTGCACCGACGCAGAGACCGCACGTGGCGCGCGCGTCTGGAACGATGCCAACGTGCTTGCCCTCAGCCTGCGCCTCACGACCGATGCGCTTGCCAAGGAAATCCTGACCGCATGGTTCACCGCGCAGCCCGGAGGCGATGACTGGAACCGCGCACAATTCGCCAAGATCGACGCAATGGACCAGTAGGCTGATATCAGTAGGCTGAGCCAGCGGGTAGCGCCTAGCGCGTATCCTAGGCCCTTCCAGAGGGATGCGGGAACCAGCGGGTTATCAAACGATCAAAACGCGCCTGCCGGACTTTTCCTTAATGCTGTTTTTGCAGTACCTTTGAACGAGGCAATACGCCGTCAGAACCCCATGGAAACCGTTATTGCATACAGCGAGGTATCAACTTCACTGGACGTAAGACCATCGTAGCGAGGGGAGGGCAGCCGCAGCGCGTGCTGGCCCCGACGCGGAGGGCTGACCGATGAGTGGTCACGTACTGGTCCTCAACCAAGACTACCGGGCGCTCACCATCTGCAGCGTCGAGCGCGCTGTTATCCTCGTCCACCTCCAAAAAGCAGAGGTGGTGGAGGCGTACAAAGATCGGGTGCTCCGCTCGCCGAGCACCACGTTCCCGTGGCCGAGCATCGTGCGCATCAAGCAGTACGTACGCGTGCCGTACAAGCGCATCCTCCTCTCGCGCAAAAACGTGCTGCGCCGCGATCGCTTCCGCTGCCAGTATTGCGGCCATCGCGACGACCTCACCATCGATCACGTGATGCCCCGCTCTCGCGGCGGGCGTGACACTTGGGAAAATCTCGTAGCGGCGTGCGTGAAGTGTAATAGCAGAAAGGGAAATAAGACCCCCGAAGAGGCCTTGATGCCGCTGCTCCGCAAACCCTTCCGACCCAGTCACGTTATGTTCATTCGTGATTTCATCGGCGCCATCGATGAAACGTGGAAGCCGTACTTGTTCTTGGCCTGACGCTTGGCAGGCTACAAGGCGGTGTGACGTAGAATGGACTCCAGAGGATTGGTATGCCTGCTGTCTCGAAAACAAACCTGCTGATCGCCCGACTCATGTGGGCGGTACCCGTGGGCATGTTGCTCTTGACAATCAACCAGATCGGCGTAGCGACTGACTTGCGCTCGACGCTAGAAGAGGGCACGCTCGCTGTGGCCGATGTGGACAGCGTGGTAACGACCAACCGGTCGGAGATCTCGTACGACTACGTGGACCTCTCCATTCCGATGGCTTCGGGCGACACGCTGCGCTATGAAAAAGTGACGATGCCGCACTCACTCTTTACCTACATACAGGACGAGAAGAAGCTGGACGTGCGGGTTAAGCCGGGGGCATCGCAAGAACTCGTGATCGTTCAGGTGGCCGACACGCAGTGGCGCATCGCGGCGATGAACGCGGCCATCTGTTTCGTCTTTGGCATTCTCGCAGGCGTGGGGATCTACTTCTGGAACAAGACCCTTACCCAGAAGGGCGACCCTGCTATGGCGGCGCTCAACGTGGATCAGGCATGAAAGCGCCGATCTACCTGGATCATGCGGCCACGACGCCGCTGGATCCGCGCGTGCTGGAGGCGATGCTGCCGTACCTGACGGACCATTATGGCAACGCGTCGTCGGTGCATGCCTTGGGCCGAAGGGCGCGCTTTGCCGTGGAAGACAGCCGCGAGCAGATCGCTGCGCTGCTGGGCGCTGAGCCGAGCGAGATCGTATTCACCAGCGGTGGCACGGAGTCCGACAATGCCGCGCTCAAGGGCGCCGTTGACGCCACGGGCAAGGGGCTGTTGACGTCCACTGTGGAACACGAGGCGGTACTGCAGACCGCGCATGCGCTCCAGCGGCAGGCCCGCACCGTCAGGCTGCTGACACCGGGCGCTTCAGGGGCACTAACCGCTGGTCAGATCTCGGACCATCTTGATGGCGATATCGGGCTCGTCTCGGTGATGCACATCAACAACGAGACTGGGGCTGAGACCGACGTGCGCGCCGTGGCCGACCTGTGCCAACAGCATGGCGTGCTGCTCCACACGGATGCCGTGCAGTCAGCGGGGCTGTACGCTCTGAACGTCGACGACCTCGGTGTAGATTTGCTCTCGGCCTCGGCGCATAAGTTTTACGGGCCCAAAGGTATCGGCTTCTTGTACGTGCGTGGCGGCACCACGCTGCCGTCGTTCGTGCATGGCGGGGCGCAGGAGCGCAAGCGGCGCGGCGGCACGGAGAACGTAGCCGCTATTGTCGGGATGGCCGAGGCGCTGAAGCAAGCGTATGCCGACCATGACGCATGGCTGGCTGCATTGATTCAGCTTCGCGATCGCTTACACGCTGGGTTGGCCGACGCGCTGGGCCAGGCCATCCAGTTCAATACACCGTTTGCTGAGGGTGCCGTGGCGCCGCACATCGTCAACCTATCGTTTGTGGCGGATGAGGCTGGCGGGTTGGATGGCGAGATGCTGTTGTTGAACATGGACATGGAGGGCGTCGCGGTCTCGTCAGGCTCGGCGTGTACAAGTGGTGCGGTGGAGCCCAGTCATGTGCTGCTTGCCCTCGGCATTGACCCCGCCACCGCCGCTGCTACCATCCGGTTCTCGATCGGCCGCCACACGGCTGAGGCGCACATCGACCGCGCCGTGGACACGTTGGCGAAGGTGCATCAGCGGATGGCGCTGTTCGCTTAGCGGGTCACTACCGGGGCTGCGTTTTGTCGAGCAGCTAGGGGGGGAGGGCCGTATCTTCTGCCGCACCATTCCTTGGTCTTGACCGACATCCCTATGCCCGCTCGTCTGTACTGCTGTGTCTTATTGTGCTGTCTAATTGGTGCCCCAGCATGGGCGCAAGACAGCATCCGCTACGATGTGTTTATGGATAACGCAGCACATCGTGAGGCGCTTGTCACCATCACGATCGAAGGTGTGCCTGTCGACTCGTCGGTGGCGACCGCGTTTCGGATGAGCCGCACCTCGCCGGGGCGGTATGCACTGCATGAGTTTGCTAAGAATGTATACGATGTGCAGGCGGTGAACGAGGGGGGAGACCCACTGCCCATCGAACGCGCTGACGCTCACGAGTGGCACGTGTCGGGGCACAACGGCACCATCGTCTTCTCCTACCGCCTCTTCGCCAACCGCGCCGACGGCACGTACTCGATGGTGGACCGCACGATGGCGCACTTCAACATGCCGGCATCGTTTGCATGGGCCAAGGACTACCAAGACCTGCCCATCACCATCCAATTCCACAAGCCTGACGATTGGACGGTAGCTACCCAACTCGTCCCGACAGACGAGGCCGACACGTTCACGGCGCCTGACCTCGCCTACTTCCTCGACAGCCCCACTACCATCGGTCCCCACACGTGGCGTTCGTTTGAGGTCACTGAGGACGGCGAGACCTACGAGATCCGCATTGCCTTGCTACATCAAGGCACGGACGCCGAAGCCGATGAGTACGCGGAGAAGACGCAGGCCATTGTGGAGCAAGCCGCTGCGGCTTTCGGGGGCTACCCTGCCTTCGACCACGGCACGTACACGTTCATGGCTACCTACCTGCCCTACGCCAGTGGCGACGGTATGGAGCACCGCAACTCGACCATCCTGACCAGCACGCGCCCGCTGGCCACAGGCATGCTGCGCAACCTCGGCACGGTGGCCCACGAGTTCATCCACGCCTGGAACGTGGAACGTATCCGTCCCAAGTCGCTAGAGCCGTTCGACTTCGAGGCAGCTAACTTCACCGACGCGCTGTGGTTTGCCGAAGGCTTCACCAGCTACTACGACGACCTGCTGCTGAAGCGCGCCGAGCTGCTCACGCTTGAGGAGTATGCCACGGGCATCGCCCAGGGAGTGGACGCGGTGCAGAACGGCTCTGGACGTACGTATCGCGGGCCAATTGCGATGAGCCAGCACGCACAGTTCGTCGACGCCGCCAACTGGGTCGACCCCACCAGCTTCCGCAACACCTTCATCTCGTACTATACCTACGGCGCCGTCATCGGCCTGGGGCTCGACCTGACGCTGCGCATGGAGCACGGCACCACGCTGGATGCCTATATGCAGGCCGTCTGGGCCAAGCACGGCGCCACCGAGGAGCCCTACGACATGCTCGATCTCCAGGATATCCTAGCCGAGGTAACCGGAGACGCGAGCTTTGCGTCTACCTTCTTCCGTCGCTACATCCGAGGAAACGAACTGCTCGACTTCGGGCCGCTGCTGGCGCAGGCAGGGATGCTGCTTGTGCAGAACAGCAGCCAGAACGCGTGGATCGGCGATGTCAGCCTCGACTTCAGCCAGAACTCGGCGCGGGTCGTCACGCAGACGCGCGCGGGGACGCCCCTCTACGCTGCTGGCGTCGACCTGGACGACGAGATTATGATGCTCAACGGGCAGCCGGTAGGGAAGCAGGACGCATGGAACGCCGCGCTCTTTACCTTACGCGGCGGCGCTCCGGCGGAGATCGTCTTCAGCCACCGTGGCGAGATCATGGGCAGCAGCATCTCGGCACAGCCTGACCCCACCTACAGCATCGTACTGTACGAGACGTTCGGGCTGCCTGTCACGCCAGAGATCGAGGCCTTCCGCGAGGCCTGGCTCGGTAGGAAATAGTCACAAGTCTGAAGGGCAAAGGTCCCAAGTCGGGGGCTTAATGGTGGAGGATGCGTGCAACACCTTGGCCTGGCCGCGGCCTCCCGACCTTTGACTTTCAGACCTGCCGACCTTCAGACCCAGAAAGCATGCTTGATCAGGCGGAGGCCCTTCTTCAGCAGTACTGGGGCTATCCGGCGTTTCGGCCGGGGCAGCGTGAGATCGTGAGCCAAGTCGTGGCGGGACGCGATGTCCTGGCGATCCTGCCGACGGGCGGCGGCAAGTCCATCACGTACCAGGTGCCCGCGCTGTTACACGACGGCGTGACGCTGGTGATCTCGCCGCTCATTGCGTTGATGCAGGACCAGGTGTCAGCGTTGCGCGCGCGGAAGGTGCCCGCTACGTTCATCAACAGCACACTGCGCTCCAGCGAGATCGACCAGCGGTGGACAGATGCCGAGTTCGGGCGGTTTAAGCTGATCTACCTCTCGCCCGAGCGGTTGCACACCGACATGTTTGCAGCGCGGGCACACCGGCTGAACATTAGGATGATCGCCGTGGATGAGGCGCACTGCATCAGCGAGTGGGGGCATAACTTCCGCCCCGCCTACCTGCGCATCGCCGAGGCGCGCGATGCGTTGCCGGATCGACCGCAGACCATCGCCGTGACGGCCACCGCTACGCCCGAGGTGCGCCGTGATATTCTGGAGCACCTGCGGCTGAACCAACCCGCCGTGAGCGTGAAGGGCTTCGATCGGTCTAACATCGTCTGGTCAGTCTTCCGCGATGTGCCAAAGCGGCAGAAGGTGCTCGATGTGATTGAGAACGTGCCTGGCACGGGCCTGCTCTACGCGGCCACCCGCAACAGCGTGGAGGCGTGGACGCAGTGGCTGCAGGGCAAAGGGTACAGCGTGGCCGCCTACCACGCCGGGCTCGACCAAGCCACCCGCGAGACCGTGCAGGCCGCGTGGATCGCGGGGGAGCACCGCCTCATCGTAGCCACCAACGCCTTCGGCATGGGCATCGACAAGCCCGACGTGCGCTTCGTCGTCCACGTCGATCTGCCGGGCACACTGGAGGCGTATTACCAAGAGGCGGGGCGCGCAGGGCGAGATGGCGCGCGGTCGTACGGCGTGCTGCTCTTCCAGAAAAGTGACGAGGCCACGCAGCGCCAACTCATCGCGGCATCGCACCCCGAGCCCAAGGCCTTGCGCGCGGTCTACGAGGCGATCTGTAACCTGAACCAGGTGGCGATTGGTGCGCTGCCCGAGCGGCCGCTCTCCGTGAACGTGGCGCTGGTGGAGCGTGTGACGGGGCAACCGCCCGGCGCTATCCGCACTGCGCTGGAGCACCTGGAGCGGCAGGAGGTGTGGACGGTGGTACCGCCGAAGAAGAACTACGGCCTCATTCACTTCAAGACCGGACCGAACGCCGTACGTGCTTACATCAACCGCCTCAACAACCCCAGCCTCGCCGCCTTCGCCGACACGCTGCTGCGCACGGTACATGCCGAGGCGTTCAACGGCTGGTGGGCTATCGACTTCAAGCTCCTCACCCGGCGCCTCAAGCTGCCACGCCCCCGCCTATTCAAGGGATTGGACTACCTGCACGAGCACGGCCTGCTCGACTGGAGCGCGCCCGACGACGCCGTGTCAGTCACGCTGCTGGCACCGCGTTCACAGAAGCTCCCCATCGACCCGCGCCCTGTGCGTAAGTCGGCACGGCACGCTGAGGCACGGCTCGACGCCATGCTGCGCTATGCCGGGAGCGTCACGTGCCGCCGCCACTTCCTGCTGAGCTACTTCGGCGAGGGCAGCGCCAAGCGCTGCGGCAACTGCGACATCTGCCTGGGGCGGCATAAGGAGGTCGTCGTGACCGCCGCCGAGGAACCTGTGGTGCGCCAACTGCTCACCTACATCGCCACCGACACGCCGCGCCCGCAGTGGAGCGTCCCCGACAGTCACGCGCATGCCGTAGACGGGCTGCTCGACTGGATGGTGCAAGAGGCCTACGTCACGCTTGCCAATCCCGTCCGTGGCAGCCTCAAGATCACCGACAAAGCTCGCGACTGGCTGGGTGAATAATGGCGAGTCGGTTAGGCATGGTTTGTGGTCGCCTGTGCCATTGCTCTGTGCCCTACTCGGGCCATGGCTTCACGTCACGCTACACGCGAAGCACTCGCTGTTGAGCTGTTTGCCGCGTCCTCCATATGGGCACGCCGTGTCCTCCAGAAGAAACAGACGTATGGAAGGAAAGAGAGCCGCATTGGTCGTGATGCTCCTGGCTATCGTGCTGTGGTGTAACGGGTGTGCCATCGAGCCTTATGTGCCGCGCCTGCCGTATCCTGAAGGTAGCTACAACGTCGGACCGCCTCCCACCTTGTGGGTGGTCAAGTCCTTTGTCACGTCGCGCCAGTGTGAGCCGCCCTTGCCGCCGGTAGACCCTATCGCATTTGCTGAGGAAGTGGGCCTACGAATACAGGACTACCGGATCGAGTCCACAGTCTACACAGGCCGCGGAATCCAATGTGGAGATCCGCAGAGCGCCATCACGGCCTACATCCAAATTCCTGTTAATGACGAAAAGCGTGCCGAGCACAACGGCTTCGAGCTAGCCGCCCCACCGCCGTTGCGGCGGTAGCCCACTCAGCGGGCTTGCCATTCTACATCCGCGACGCCTGCCGCATGGTTGACCCAGCGCGACATGGTGAAGAGCAAGTCCGAGAGGCGGTTGAGGTAGACGATGGTGTCTTCGTTGATCGGCTCCAACGCCGCCAACTCCACCGTCAGGCGCTCGGCGCGGCGGCAGGCCGTGCGTGCCATGTGAAGCACCGAGGAGGCGATGTGCCCGCCAGGTAGAATGAAAGCTTTGAGCGGCGGCAGGTCGCCGTCGAAGCGGTCGATGTCGGCTTCCAAGGCAGTGACCAAGTCGCCATTGATGCGCGGGACGAACGGCTTGGCTTCGAGTGGGGTAGCCAGGTCGGCGCCAGCCACAAACAGCTCATTCTGGATGCGCGTCAGCACGGCGTCAGCATCGGCACAGGCGGGTTCCTCGGCGAGGTGCGAGCGTACGAGGCCGAGGATCGAGTTCGTTTCGTCGACGGTACCGTAGGCCTCAATGCGCGGATGGCTCTTGACGACGCGGCCTCCGCCAAAGAGCGCGGTGGTACCTTGGTCGCCCGTCCGGGTGTATATTTTCATAGTGACAGGTGTGTGTCAAGCAGTGGTAAGGTCAGGAGCAGACACGCTATCCCTGGTCCGCACATGGCCCCGTTTCTCGGCGGTTTCGGTATAGGGAAGAAAACCGTGTGGCGCCCGTAGAAGCGCTATCTAAATGAGGCACGTGGCCTATCACTTCCGCCAGAAGAACGACCTATGCGTAATCGATTGCTAAGCATCGCGATAAGCGGTGCGCTCCTGCTCTGCCTCACCGCGTGCGACACACAAGACCAGCAGGAGGAGTTCATCCGCAGCGCCGACCAAGTCGCATCCGGGTTTACGGAGACGAACGAAAACGGCGAGATCATCAACGAGGACATCGACGATTGGCGCACGGCTCCCGTGTACATCGGCAGTATACGCATCGACCCTGCCTTCCCCAACCCGACCGCTGGCGAGTTTGTGACGATCCCGCTAACGGTGACGCTGCCGGGCTCCATCCGCGGCGGCTTGCGCGTCAGCGCTGTGGATCGCAACCGGCGGCTGGTGGTGTTGGATGAGTTGATCGAGGCGAGCGACCCGGGCGCCTACGTGTTCCAGTTCTCGGCGCTAAACCTGGACCCGGGCCTGCAGCGCGTGTTCATCTTTGATGGCCTCGGCGAACTCATCTCGTATGGCGATCTGATGATCGACTAGTGCTGCTTCAAGCATGCAAGTTCGGACCGAGAGGCTGGCCATTTTGGTTTCCACCAAGGCGCCTGATCGCAGTCATATCCGTAGATATGGCGAGGACAGGGAACGCAGGTGGAAACCAAAAGGGACGCCGCGAATCCGAAGCACCATGCTTGAGGGAGCACTAGCACTACTTGATGAGCGTGAACTGCCGCGTGAACGAGAAGCCGTCGCCCGAGGCGCGGTAGAGGTAGAGGCCGCTCGGCAAGTTCTCAGGCTTGAAGGTGAGCCGCTTCGTCACGCCTGCGTCGATAAGCCCGTCGTGCAGCACCTCCACCGATTGCCCGAGGAAGTTGAACACCTCCACCTTCACGTGCTGCGCCTCGCGGGCGGTGACGTTGAACGTCGTTTGCTGTTGGAAGGGGTTCGGGAAGGCTGCCGACAGCACGACCTGATCGGGTGTCTCGTCTACGTCATCGCTGGTGGGCGCGGCAGCGACCGAAGGGATGACGAAAGCCAGCGCCAAGGTCAGCGATAGAAGGTGTTGTAGCGTGTGTCTCATCATGCGCACTCCTTGTTTCCCTTCATGCACCAGCAAAAAATGGGCCGTAGCCTGTACACGTGGCCTATCCGATTGGGTTAGAACAGCACCACGGTAGGCTAAACGTCAGCCTTGCTTCGTAAGCTTGGTCACCCGGCCATCCTCAATCCACTCCACGATGTAGATATTCTCCTCCTCATCTACCCACATCCCGTGCGGGGAGATGAATTTGCCCGGTGTGCGTTTTGCGTGGGCGAGGTTTGGATAGCCCTCCATCTCGGGATAGGTCTCGCCAAAGTCGTCCCAGCCGTCCAACACCTGTCCATTAACATAGTCACCCAGGTCGATGATTTTGTCGTTGTTGGCATCGAAGATCGAGATGCGCGAGAAGAGATCAGGAATGTAAAGCAGGTCGCCACGATGGACGGTGGTGCAGGGGAAACGCAGGGCGTCCGGCGCAATGACTTCGCTGATGAAGGCGCCGTCGAGGTCAAAGTTGACGATGCGGATGTTGTTGCGGTCGGCGATTTGCACCACCGGTTCGCTGCCGCGCGAGTCCAGCGTGATGCCATGAGGGCTGTTGAGGCTGCCGTCATCATCGCCTAGGCCGCCGAACGTCTTGACGTATTCCCCCTCAGTGGTGTAGACATGGACGAAGGACTGCCCGTAGCCGTCGGCTACGTAGACGTGCCCGTTGGGGCCAACAGTGGTTTCCGTGGGGCTGTACTTCTGCCCTTCGCTGTAGCCGGGCAGATCAGGGGTGCCACGCCGCCACACCTCCGTGCCGTCCAGCTGTGTCTTCACCACTTCGGCCAGGTCCGTGTTGGCTAGGTACAGAAACTCTTCGCCATCCTCTTCCGCGATGGTGAGGCCATGTGCGCCCGCCTTGTACGCCGCGCCCCAGCTGCCGACGAAGGTCCCGTCGGCCTCGAACACCATGATGGCATCGTCGCTCTGGTTGGCGATGTAGAGCCGCCCAACTCGGTCTTCCACGATGCCGTGTGTATACCCGAAGGCCTTGCCTGTAGGCACCTGAGCCCAGCCGTGGTCAACCGCGTAGGTGTGCTCGCCAGCACCGATGGTCAGCATAGGAGCCTCTGGGGGTTGGGGGGACGTGCATCCCCATGTGCCGCCGCCGATGGCGGCCAGCGACAGCGTCGTGAGGCCTGACTTTTTGATGAAGGTCCGCCGCGATAGGGGAGCAGCCATGAGAAGGCACGGTTTTGGTGGAAACGCGAGGCCAGAATACAGCGAACGATTACCCATTGCAACTGTCTTGTGACGCGTAGGTGATCACACGTGTTTATCAGCGGTTTGGGCTAAATCAATTCAAATCAAGAAGATGTTAAGATTGATCTAACCCCTTATCAATAAGCGCAGTGCTTCGCATGAAATCATAGAACCTCCCGAAAAATGCTCCACTAACGCCGTTTATTACTAGCCTGCCACCTAGCGCGGCCTTGCGCCAACACGACTCGTTCATCCACCACCATGTCAGCATCCACCCACACGCCGGCGTTGCTCTCACCGACCATGCAAGCGGTGGGACGAAAGCGTGCGTGCGTGCAGGTGAGACAAGGCAGCCGGGTGGGCGTGGTCTTGCTGAACCTGGGGGGACCAGCCTCGGTTGCGGAGACCGATGCGTTTGTGGAGCGTGTCTTCGAAGACTTGAACGACACGCGGGCCGGTAACAGCTTCATGTGGGGGCGGCGCAGGTCAATCCGGCAACGTGCCGAAGTGTCAGCCTACCTCAGGGAAGCGTACGAAGCCATCGGCGGGCGCTCTCCGCTGAACCGCGACATGCGCGCCATGGCACGCGCGCTGCAACGGGCGCTGCGCCGCACCGAATGGGTCGATTTGGGCGTCAGCTTCAGGGTCTACGAGGCTCTACGCTACGGTACACCGAGCATTGAGGACACGATCCGGCAAATGCAGGTGGATGAGATCGACGAGGTGGTGCTGGTAGCGCTCTGCCCACGCATGGATGACCGCCATGACAGCGTTGGTCTGCGTCACTGGCTCATGCTCAGTGATACCCAGCAGGCGGGCCCCTGGCGTCCTGTCCTGGCCGAGGATTACGTGGATCATCCCGCCTACACCGAAGCGGTCAACGACCGCATCGACGAGGCGTTGGGGCGATTCCCGCGGCACGTCCGCGATGAGGTAATGCTCGTCTTCGCAGCACACGCCCAGACCAAGGCATCTGTGGCCCAGGTGGAGGCGTTGCGTGCGCGCATCATGAGCGGGCGCACCGACGACCGCCGCACGCTCCTGTCTATTCAGCGCCGCCGCCGCCCGACGTCCTGGATTACGGATGGCACGACGAAGGCGCTCAAAAAATGCGCGCGAGCAGGCGAGACGGCAGTCCTCCTCATTCCGTTGACCTTCGTCACAGACCACATCGAGACGCTGCACGGCCTTGACGTACAGGTCCGCGGTCAGGCTGCTGCTTGGGGCATCGAGCACTTTGAGGTGACGGCGGGGCTCAACAACCACGCGACGTTCGTGCGGGCGCTCCAGGCCTCAGTGCTGGAGTGCGTAGGGATGGCCGAGGCGGAGCGCGACCGCCTCAAGCAAGGCCAGTACGCTCAGGCGGGGTGATAGGCCGGAGGCGCCTCTGGCACCTCCACCATCAGGTCGTCCTGAAAGAACTGCTCCAACTCACGGTATGACATCTCGGTAGCGTTGAGGTCTTTCACGATCCGCCCGCTCTTCATGATTGTGATGCGGTTGCAGATGTCGGTGACGTGCAGGAGGTCGTGGCTGGAGACGATGAGCGTAGTGCCATCGCTGTTGAGGCTACCTAGCAGCTGCTTGAGTTGAATCTGAGAGCGAGGGTCAAGGTTAGCGAAGGGCTCGTCCAGGATAAGCAGCTTCGGCCGGATGAACATCGCCGCGATGAGCCCGATCTTTTTCATGTTGCCCTTCGACAGCTCGCGCAGGTACTTGGTCGTCTGGCCCAGCGGCTCGTCGGTGTAGAACGAGCGGAATGGGTCCAGGGCGGCATGGAGCTGGGCACGCTCGTAGCCGTACACTTGGCCCACAAAGGCGAGGTACTCGTCCGGCGTCAGGTAGTCGATCAGGAACGACTCGTCGAGGTAGGAGCCGGTGAACGCTTTCCACGTGATGCTGTCAGCTACGTTGCGGCCGTTGATGAGCACGTAGCCGCGGTTGGCCTTGGCCAGGTCGAGCACGAGGCGCAAGAAGGTAGACTTGCCCGCGCCATTGTTACCCACGAGCCCGATGGCGTCGCCTTCGAGGACGTGGTATTCGCCGATCTCCAGGTCGAAGGCCGGGCCGTAGCGCTTAATCAGTTGGTGGACGTCGATGTTCATGATGCTCGTTTAAATCCTTGAGCCATCTCGTAGCGGCTCTGCATGAGCTTGGTGGCGAAAAGGCGCTCCCACAACCGGAAGGCAAGCACGCCAATAATACCCAGCGTGGCAATGCTGAGCAGCCCAAGGTCGGGCTGGCTCTCGAACACGTACAGGATAATCACGGGAGGTAGTGCTGTGGGGATGAACCACAGCCAGTGCGCCGATGAGAAGCCTTCGTAGTTGAAGAATCCGCCGCTCTTGGTGATGTCTACGCGCTGCTTGTTGTTCACCGAAAGCAACAGCATCAGAATGGACGTGACGCCTGCGTTGTAGAACAGGAAGGCGAAGTGGAGGTCGAGCAGGTCGGGGCGGATGAGCAGGAAGAGCGGCAGACTGAGCAGGAACAGCAGCACGCACGACCCTTGCAGCAGGATCAGCTTGGCCTTGACGATGGTGCGCAGGTTGAACGGGCGGGTGATGATGCCGTCGAAATAGCTGCTTTCCCAGCTGAACAGGAGTTGCCCGTAGTTGAGGGCAAAGCCGCCCGAGGCGAAGAGCCCGATGATGGCGCCGAACAGGTACCCGGCGTACTCTTGCGCGCTGAGGAGCAAGAAGATGAGGTAGCCCGTCGAGAAGAAGATTGAGATGAGCATGTAGTGCTTCGGGCGGCGGTTGCGCAGCATCAGCACGATCTCGAGCCAGACCAGCCGCGCCGTAGGAGCGCGACGGAATGTCTCAGGGATGAGCAGCGCGCTCCGGGGCTGGCGCACGTCCGGTCCCGCCCAGCCTTGGCCCACCTGCTTCTTCAGCAGCGTGGTCGTTAGCAGGTAGAGATCCACGGCGGCGATCACGATCAGCAGAAATACCCAGTTGCCCTCCAGGATGGCGTCGAAGAGCATCGACGACATCCGGTTGACGATGAGCGTGTTCAGCACCTGATCCAAGATCAGCCAGAAGAAGAACAGGCTGAAGCCGACGAGGAACCGCCAGTCGTTGCGCGAGAGGGACAGGCGGATGAGCGTGTTGGCGTAGTTGGAAGCGACGATGAGCATCAGGATGCTAACCATCCACGCGAGGCTGCCTACCAGTCCATAATACGGCCACACGTGCCATAGGAAGAATGGCACGAAGAACAGCAGGGGCAGGAGGTTGTGTAGGCTCAGCAGCGACGAGACCTGAAAGTACCGCACCAGCTGATCGCGCGGAACGGGGAGGTGGAGGTAGGGCTGCAGGCCCACCTGGGGGGAACGCTGGAAGAGGAACCGCAGGCCAAACAGGCTGCCAAAGACGCCCAGCAGGTACTCGTTTACGATCAGCGCCGATTGCTTCTGGAGGTCGAGCTGGGCCACGAGATCGGCGAAGAGGATGCCGCCGCCGACGAGCGCAAAGACCGTGTAGAGCGAGATGAGCCCAAACACTACCCACACCACAAGATTGCGGCGGGCGGCCTTCGTGCGGAAGAAGGCTTGCCGTTGGTGCCGAAAGAGGGCACGGTACATCATGCAGCGCTGGCGCGGATGGTGGATGAGAGAGCGAATGCAGTACACTCCGCCTCTCCATATCGGCAGAGGCCGGACCGTGTTAAAAGTATACGCCCGCGGATCGGCGTGTGCCGCGGCATACCCACCCCATTCGGCTAATCAGCAGTCTCCCTCGGTGAATACCCGAGCGCTGCTCAGTCGCCGACAAAGTAGAAGTCGAGTGTGCGTGCCTCGGTATCGGCTTTGACGACGACGATCCGAACCCGCTGCCCGGCGCGGAGCGTGCGGCCCGTGTGAGTCCCCTTGAGGATGAAGCGGCGATCGTCGTACTCGTAGTAGTCATCGTCCATGTCGCGCACGTGTACGAGGCCTTCCACATGCGTATCGTCGAGTTGAACGTAGGCGCCGTGCTTGGCCACGCCAGAGATCATGCCGTTGAACTCTTCGCCCAGGTACTGCTGCATGTACTCCACCTGCTTCAGCTTCTTGGAATCGCGCTCCGCTTCCTGGGCCGCCTGCTCGCGTTCTGAGCAGTGCTTGCAGTAGTGTTCCAGTGGCTCCTCGGCCAGGTACGGCGTCTGCTGTTGGATCGCTTTGAGCTGGCGATGCACGAGGAGGTCGGGGTAGCGACGGATGGGGCTGGTGAAGTGGGCATAATTGCCGATGGCGAGCCCAAAGTGCCCAGCGTTGCGCGTGTCGTAGCGTGCTTTGCTCATGGCCCGCAGCACAGCGATCTGCACCACGCTCTCCTCGGGTGAGTCTTCCAGCGCAACGAGCAGGTCGCCCAAGGCTTGCGGCGCTACCTCGCCGTTGCGGTGGTCCAAGCGGTGCCCAAGCGGCCTGAGGTAGTCGGCGAGCTTGGCGATTTGCTCGCGAGCGGGCGGCTCGTGGATGCGATAAGCAAACGGGAGCGTCGGGGCGTGCGTGTCGCGCCAGTGGCACACCTGCTGGTTGGCTAACAGCATGAACTCCTCGATCAGCCGGTGCGCGTCTAGCCGTTCCTTGGGCTGGATCGACGTGGGCGTGCCGTGCTCGTCAAGCGCGATCTGCAACTCGGGAATCTCAAACGACAGCGCGCCCTGTGCCTCGCGTGTGCGGCGTAATTGCTTGGCGATCTCGTTGGCCGTCGTCAGCGCTTCTTTGAGCGGGTGGGTGCTGCTTGCATCGTCAAGGATGGCTTGTGCGTCCTCATAGGCCAGTCGGTGCTGCGAGTGGATGAGGGTTTCCACGAGTTCAGCCGCCTCTACCGTACCATCCCGCTGCAGCGTGAAGAGGACCGAGTACGCCAGCTTGTCCTCGTGCGGCCGGAGCGAGCAGGCCTCGTTGGAGAGCACATGCGGCAGCATCGGGATGACGCGATCCACAAGGTAGACGCTCGTACCCCGCCGCAGCCCTTCGGCGTCGATGGCCGTCTCGGGCCGCACGTAGTGGCTCACGTCGGCGATGTGTACGCCCAGTTCGACCCGCCCGTTTTCGAGAGGCCGCACATGCAGCGCGTCATCGAAGTCTTTGGCATCCGCCGGGTCGATGGTGAAGACGGGCAGGTGCCGGAGGTCGCGTCGGCGCGCAACCTCTGCCGCGTCGATGGCGAGCGAGACGTGTTGCGCCTCGGCCTCGACCTCGTCGGGGAAGCCGGAGAACACGTCATGCCGAGCCGCGATGGCCTCGATCTCGACGCCGGGATCGCCCACTTTGCCGAACACCGTCAGGATGCGCCCTTCTGGCATCGACCCTGGGTTCAGGAAGCGGTCGATGGAGACCAGCACTTTATCTTTCGGCTGCGCGCTGCCCCAGTCGTTGGCATCCACGTAAATGTCGTGGTGGAGCCTGGCATCGTCGGGGCGGACATAGCCGTGCGGACCTTCGCGCCGAAACACACCCACGGCCTGCACACGCTCCCGCTGCGTCACCTCGGTCACCACGGCTTCCTCCTTGAACGGCGGGCGTGGGCTCCGCTCAATGCGCACCCGCACCTCGTCGCCGTCGAGCGCCGTTCCCAGTCGCTTCTGATGCACATACACATCGGAGTGCCGATCAAAGCTGATGAACCCGTACCCATTGGGGGTCATCCTTAATCTGCCCGTGTGATGTACCAGCGGGCTCTTACGGTGCGTATATTGTCCGCGCTTCGCCAACGTCACCAAGCCGTCTTCCACCAGCTCGTTGAGGGTAGACCTGAACAACTGGTAGGTACGCCGCTCGGTGATGTTTAATTGATTCGCTATCTCCTTGGCACGGAACGACCGGTGACCATGGTTTTGGAGGAACGATAGGATGTGCTGCTCGATGGTCTTAGCCGTCATCTCGTGCGTCGTTGCTTCTGCAGACCAGTCTATATCGAGGCGCTCATCTGGTAGAACCCAACGCCGCGATGGATAGCGGTACACCCGGCAGTCTTGGGGTGAGTTCCTGTGCTCGGTCCAGCGCCATGACGTAGTACAACGTGCATATACTCTACGTTGAAGACAACCCCGCCGATGTCCGCATTGTTGAGGAGCTGCTCCAGTTCGACGCGGAGCAGCACACGCTGGGCGCCGTCGCTACGTTAGCCGATGCCGTGGTGTACTTCCGCGAACACGCACCCCACGTGGTCCTGGTGGACTTGAGCTTGCCCGATGCACACGGCTATGCCATCGTCAACACGTTGCAGAATACCTCGCCACAGACGCCCCTGATTGTGCTGACGGGACGCGACGATGAGGCCCTGGGCATCGAGTTGGTACGTTACGGCGCGCAGGACTACTTGGCCAAGGCGCACCTGAATGAGCATATCCTGCTTCGCGCCATCCGCTACGCCTACGAGCGCAAGCAGATTGAGCTGGCCCTGATGGATTCCAACGAGCAGCTCATGCGTGCCCAGATGGTGGCCGCCGAGATGGAGCAGCTCAAGTCGGCCTTTCTCGCCAACATGAACCATGAGATCAGGACACCGCTGACGGCCATCCTGGGCTTCTCGCGCATTCTGGAGGAAGAGCTGGAAGACGATAAGCGCGACATGGCGCAGCACATCAGCCGGGGCGGCGAGCGCCTCATGGCCACGCTGGAGTCGCTGCTCACGCTGTCGCAGCTGGAAGCCGGGACGCTCAAGAACGAACGGGTGCTGGTACCCGTGTACGAAACCATCGAAGAGTCGGTGGAGCCCTTCGTCGACCGCTTGCACGAGAAAGACGTCTCGCTCTACGTGCAGTGTCCCCGCAACCTAATGGTCAACGTACACCCGCTGCTGTTCTCGCAGTGCTTGCATCACCTCGTCAGCAACGCGGCGAAGTTCACCGCCGAAGGCGAGATCGTTATCAAAGCGTTCCTCAATGAAGGCCTCTTCCACCTCGTCGTGTCGGACACAGGCATCGGCATTCCGTCCGATCGCTTGGCGACCATCTTCCAGCCGTTTGAGCAGGTGAGCCTGGGCCTCAACCGCCTATATGAAGGGAGTGGACTTGGTTTGGCCATTTCGCGTAAGTTAGTCGAGATGGCAGGCGGCGGCATTCAAGTGACCAGCGAAGTTGGCCGCGGCAGCACTTTTAGCATCGACGTACCACTCAAGCTGCCCTCTGCGGCATAATCACGCTCTCCAGTTTCCATGCATATTCTGCTCGTTGAAGATAACCATCGTGACGCCCGTCTCCTGATGGATGTGCTCGCGCTCCATGACGCTGATCATACCTTCACCCATTGCAAGCGGCTGACCGATGTCCACGCCTTGCACGATGAGAAGGCTAAGGCACCCGATATCATTCTACTTGATCTGACGCTGCCAGAGAGTAGCGGGCTGGATACCTACACTGAGGTGTACGGCTTGTACAACAACGTGCCCATCGTGGTGCTGACCGGGACCAACGACGAGGCCGTAGGCCTGGAAGCTGTGCAGATGGGCGCGCAAGATTATCTCATCAAGGGCGAGGCCGATGTATCGCTGATCTCTCGTGTCATCCGCTATGCCTACGAGCGTCAGCACCAGCAGAAGGTACAGGCGGCGTATCTACAGGACCTCTATGCCGAGAAAGAGCTGTTTAGGGCGCTTTTCTTGCGGCATCCCGATCCGCAGCTTGTGGTGGAGGCAGATGGTCGCGTTCAGGTGGCCAATACTCAGGCAGGCAAGGTGCTCGGCATCGACCCTGCGGCCCTCGAAGGAGTGCAGGCGACGATCTCAGCGAATGAACTGGCGCTGGCTGTGACGGGGCAGACCATCACCCACGCATGTCGCACGATAGACATAGACGCGGCCACGCCAAAGCGCATGCTTGTCATGCTGGCCTAACGAACGCTACAGCTCTACGTCCACGACGGGTGTGGCGGT
The DNA here is from genome assembly GCA_038747545.1 of Bacteroidota bacterium. Classification (GTDB taxonomy): domain Bacteria; phylum Bacteroidota; class Rhodothermia; order Rhodothermales; family JBCCMF01; genus JBCCMF01. Next base: position 66,462 of record JBCDJT010000001.1, on the reverse strand, counting down.
GGAGTCGATACCGGCTGTGCGGTCGTCTCTGCCAAACCAGCGGCGGATGCGCTGCATCAGCGTGCGCCATGAGCTGAAGCGGGTCTGGTACGTGAAGCCAGCCCCGCGCGAGTTGGTCAGCTCATCGGCGAACACATCGCCTTCGCGCCGCACGTAGGCCTCGAAGGAGAGGTTGGGCGTGAGGCGCACTTCCACCTCCACCTCGCCTTCAAGCGGCTGCTCCACAGCCGGGTCGTTCTGGAAGACGACGCCTTGGCCGCGGATGACCAGCCGTTCATCGAGGAGAAAGAGCGCCACGCCGCCCGTCACGTCCAGGTTCTGCAGGCGGTCGCCCTGGCTGACGCCAAAGTTGACATCGACGTTGGGCAAGGCTTCGCTGAGCACCCGGTTGAGCTGTGAGGTGACGAGCTGCGACACGCTGTTGAACGTGAGGCTTCCTGAGCTCGTCAGCGCGTTGCCCGTGCTGACGTCGTTGGTGGTGAGCAAGAAGGTGTTCGTAAGCAGGACGCTAGTGGCGTACTCGGTGGCGCGTTCGGGCTGGTTGAGGAAAGACGCCAGTGCTTGGTAGCTGCCCAGGTATTCGCTGTTGCTGCGGTCCAGGGACAGGCTCAGGTCAACCGCTGGGGAGAGAACCCGGTCGGTAATCAGCAACTCCACTGTGATGGGGATTTGGTTGGGGGCGAACGACTCAGGGAGCCCAGCCGTGGAAGCGCGTGTCTTAAACGAGGCCGGAATGTTCACGAGCGCGTCGATGGGGCTGCCGTCCCACGTGATGGTGCCGCCCGGCTCAATCAGGAACCGCCGGGCAAACACATCGCCTGCGGTGAACAGGTAGTCGCCGCTCTCAATGTCGAGCTGGCCAAAGATCGAGAACAGGCCGTCGGTGCGTTGGAGCTGAAGGCGCCCCGTGCCTTGGCCGCGCAATACATCGCCCAGCAGCGGGTCGAAAACCAGGTTGATGGACGATCCGGGTGGGGCGAAGATGTTGAAGTCCATGTTCACCCCGTCGGCAAACGTGCGCTCGCCCACGGGGCGACGCGCAAGCACGTTGCGGCGGCGGGTGAGCTGGTTGATGTCGGGCGCAGCGCCAAGCGAGTCGGTGAAGATGATGAAAGACAGATCGCGGTCTTCGTCAATCTGATCGACGGGGATAAAGATCTCGCTGTCGTCGGTGGTGATCGCGTTTGCGCTGCGCAACGTGGCGCTGAACACAGGGCCTGTCAACGAGGCCGTCCCCGATGCCCAGATCTGCCCGTAGAACGGCAGGTCGCCGCGTTCAGCGCGGTTCATGAACTGCAGTTCAGAGATGGTGCCGTCGAGGTCAAACGAGAAAAACTCGTAGTCGTTGAACAGCAGCATGCCGTCGAGCACTACAGAGCCGCCCGTCGGATCAGTTGCTGTGACGCCGGTTAAGTCGAAGCCCTCTTCGCGCACGTTCACCGTGCCCTGCACCGTATAGTCAAGTCCAAAGCGGGGGAGGCTGAAGCGCGCCTCGGGTACATCGACGGATGCGTTGAAGATGGGGGCACTGGGCATGCCCGTGATGGTGCCGCGCCCAATGGCTGTGCCTGTAGCTGACCGCAGCACCTTCGGATAGATCAGCTCGAAGAAGAACAAGTCTACCCCGTCGAGCACGATATCCAAGTCGAGCGCGTTGGTAGTCTCGGTGAGGCTGTACGTGCCGTCGATGGACAGATTCGACGCTTCATTGATGCCGGGCTCGTCGGTGCCGAAGAGCGTGAGCGCTTGGCTGGTATCGACCGCAAACGGGGTGATATCTAGGTCGATGGCTAGCTCGGAGGCGCCGGGGGCCAGCCTGCTCACCACATCAAGGTTGCCGATGATGTGCTCGTCTAGCGAGAGCTTGTAGCCCGAGAGCTGGCCGATAAACCGAGGGCGTTCTACCCCACCCGTCAGGGCTACGTCAGCGTTGATTTGGCCACCGAGGGTGAGGCGGATGGGGAGCACCTCGGAGAACGACCGAAGCAATACGTCGTCCACGTTCACGAAGAGCGTATCGCCTGGGTTTTCAGATAGCGTTCCTTGTACATAGATGGCCTGGCGTGCATCGGTGCCGGGCTGCGTGCCCAGGAGTTGCGCACGCCGAGCCACGATCGCATCGCCATAGAGGTCGGCCTCAAGTGGGGCCGGGTTCGACCACGTGTAGGCACCGCTCGTCAGCGCCACATCGGTAAGGCTGAGCCGCGTGCGATCGAACAGGGCCTGCAGTTCTCCCGCTATGATAACGGGGCCGATGCCTTGGCTGGAGGTGTCTGTGCGCATGTCAAAGCCCAGCGCCCCGTCGGCATAGCCCAAGCGCAAGGCCGCCCCAGGTAGGCGCGACGCTGCCAAGCCGAGCGTATCTGCGGTGATGAGGGCGCGTATGGTAAAGTCCTCAAGGGTCGTGGCATCCAGCGGGCCAGCCAAGGACGCCGTGGCCGTGACATTCTCAACACTGAAAGCGCGCTGTGCGATGAAACTATTGCTGAACGAGACGTCCGCTGCAATGGCACCGCTTGCAGCCGCGATGCTCAGGTCTAGGGCGCCCTCCTCAAGGTAGACCTGTCGCTGTGCAAGAAACGGGGTCAGATACGTCGCGTCCAAAAGGTCGAGTTGAATATCAAGCGAGCCGTCTTGCAAAGGCCCGGTGCTAAGCGACATGCGCTGATTGCTGGGTCCGCCCAGGTCGAGCGCGTCGTCGAAGGAGCGGCTGGCGGCCTCGCGCACATAGTCCGTGGCGAGCTGCCCCACGCGCCGCCCGAGCGCAGCGACGATGCTGATGGGCAGATCACCGTTAACCGATGCTTCCAGGGCCTCGCCCGTCAGCTGAAGCCTGGGGATGTCTGGCTCGGGAAGCGCCAAGGTCAGGGCGTAGCGGTGCGGGGGCATCACCACGCTGGTATCCGCATGAATAGTCGAGGTATCGACGGCAAGTGTGGCCGTCCCAGTCAGGTTGTCAAGCGTGTTGCCAAGGAGGTCGAACGTGAGGCCCGCATTGTACGTGCTGCTGAACGGCGCGTCGGGCACAAGAAACTTCCAATCGAAGGCAGACACCGCAACCGAGCCGCTGGCCTGTGGGCGAAGTCGGCTCCAATCCAGCGCCACCTCGGCCTCGACCGTACCGCTTGCATCGGTTGTCGCATAGATGTAAGACTGTAGCGAAGGCCCCGACGCTGTGATATCGGCATGGAGCGTTGTCAACGCATAGTCGAGGAGGCGAGAGGAGCGGAGCTGCACAGAACTGACAACGTTCAGGCTGTCAGGGGCAGTGCCGGTTGTGGCCACGTCTACGGTGCCGAAGAGCCGGGATGCCGGAGCGTCTGCGATGAGGGTGCTCAGGTCGAGACCTTCCAGCTGAGCGGTGCTGCGCGTGGTGAGCGCCGCACCCGGAGGCGCGTTCACCGAGGTGGTCACCGAAAGCTGGTTGGCGAGCCAGCGAGCGTCGAAGGTGCCTTCCAGGCCAAAGCCAGCCTCAGGCGACCACTGGCTCGGCAGCCGCCCCGTGACATCGCCCGACCACATCAAGCTGTCGATGAGGGGGGCGGGCGCGTCGCGGAGGCGAGGGACGAAGGTGGGCAACTCGGATGGGTTGAGCGCTTGCTCGGGGAAAGCAACGGCGATCCGCAGCGAGTCCCCCTGATGCCGCAGGACGCCTCGCGCCCGCATGCTCGATGCGCCCATCCTGACGCGTAGATCGTCGATTTGGGTCACGGCATCAGCGTGGGCCAGGTCAAGGCTTCCTGATAACAGCCCCCGCAAGGGCCACGGGCTCCACATCGCTCCAAGCAAGTCGTTGTCGAGCGCATTGATGCTGAGTTGGAGGTCTGCTGGGATGGGGCGTGCGGTGGAGTCGCCCAACACCAGCCGTCCTTGTACGGAAAGGTCACTTTGGCGGGTCGTTAGCCGAAGGGCGTTCACGCTGAGAAGGTTAGGTGCATAGCTCAACTGGCCTGAAGCACTGATGCCGTCATTGAACGCAGGCAGTTCAGCCGCAAGCGACGACACATCGAAGAGAAGATCATTTTCCCGGCGCTCTACATTGCCGTCGAGATCAATCTGCGTATACCGGGTCTGGCGGAGCGCGCCGAACGGAGCTGAGGGCAGTGGCGCATCGTCAAGCTGGAGGAGCCCATCCATAATGCGCAGCTGCGCCGCACTGAGCTGAAACAGGGTAGTGTTGATAGGGCGATCGGCGCGCTGCTCGGGGCGGCGCTCAAATACTGCACTCCATGTTGATGCGGAGTCCGTGGTCGTGATGAGAACTTCAGGCCGATAGGCCCGCACCTCAGCCACAGAAAAGCTGCCCCGGAGTGCGTAAAGCCACGAGGGTCGAACCACCAGCGAGTCGATCTGCAGCACCGCCTGTCCACTGGGGGCTGTGATCGTCACGTTGCGGGCAAACAGGGTCTGGGCAATATTGCCTGTGAGGCGCTCTACCTCCAGCGCGCCCATGAAACGTTCGTTGAAGGCGCCGACCAACTGGTTTTTGAGTGCTTCGCGCCCATACTCCGTGCGCGTGAGCCCTACGTATACGAGACCAACGAGCACCAGCACACCAACCACGGCTCGCATGAGCCATTTGGGAAGATGGAGCAGACGTTGCACAGGCTGCGGCGGCGGTCGGGGTGGCGGAGGGGCTGTTAACACAACGTGGGGCGCTTCGGTTGCCCGGAGCGCCCCACGATACTGGACCTTGCGTAGTCTGTCCGCTTACATCTGGAAAAGACGCCTGCGGTCGTTGATGTCTGCATCTTCGCGCATGGCCTGGAGCCACTGGTTGCGCACCTGCCCCTGACGCTGGTTGGTCAGCTCTTGCTGGATGCTAGTACGGTCCGCGTCAGCAATTGGCTGCGGCTCGGCAATCGATACGGCTTGGATCACAAAGGCGGCATTCTCGCCTGCAATCACGCCTGAGGTGGCGCCAGCCGCTAGGCCCATGGCGGTGCCGATGAACTTAGGCTCACGACCCAAGCCAGGGATTGCTGTGGTCGAGAACTGGACGCTGGCATCTTGCACAGTAGCGCCTGCAGCTTGCGCAATCGCGTTGAGGTCGCCGGAGGCATTCTGCAGCTTCTCAAGCTGGAGGGCTTGCTTCTTCTGTAGGCGAACGCGTGGCTCCAACTCGGCTTTGACGTCGTCGAAGGGACGGTAGCCTTCGGGGGTAATGGTGGTCACGTGGGCTACAATGAACTGGGTGTCCAACTCAACGACCTCGCTCACCGAGCCTTCGTCGGCGCGGGAGAGGAAGGTGCTCAGCGTGCGGCTGCGGCCCAAGCCGGGGATGAACTGCTGCTCTTCCTCTGCCAAGACGGTTTGAAAGGTGAGCCCAGCGCGCTCGGCTTCGGCGCCAAAGTCGCCGTTCTCCTCGGCGAAGTACTGGAGGTCGCCCAGCCGCTCCCGGATCTCCTGCTCAGTCGTGACGCTCGGTGCAATCGACAACACAAAGTCGGCTACCTGCACGTCTTGTGTGGCGCGGGCGGTCACTTCCAGGACGTGGAAACCGAAATCGGTCTTGACCGGACCGACGATGCGGCCGATGGGCGCGTTGAAGGCGGCGTCTTCAAACGGCTTCACCATCCGCCCCGGACCGAACCAGCCGAGGTCGCCGCCCTGCTGCGCGGTGCCATCGGTGCCGAACTCAGCGGCGAGTGCAGCGAAGTCTTCGCCACCCCGGATGCGCCGGACGAGGTCAGCAGCCTCACGGCGCACGTCATCGCCATCGCCACGGAGCAGGATGTGACGGGCGCGCACCACGTTTTCCTCCGTCGGGCGTGTGGCGATTACCTTGGTCATGTGCACCTCACTGCCGGAGATGTACGGTCCCACGACCTCGCCTACTTCTAGGTTTTCGAAAATGGCGTCAGCCACGGCTTCATCCAACTCATCACGGCGGAAGAACTCGCCAGAGTACTGACGCTCGGAGGAATAGCGAGCCAAGAAGGTGGAGTCGCTTTCCGTGGTGGCAAAGCGCTCTTTCAGGCGCTCCATCTCGTCCAGCACCGACGCCGTGTCGGCAGCGGAGGGGAGGCGCGGAATGGCCACATACTCAAGGGCATAGGACCGCGCGCGGGCGAAGTCTTCCCTGTTGGTGTTGTAGTAGCTGCGCAGGTCGCCATCGGTGACCTCGATCTCGGTATCGGGGATGGCGGCGTAGCGGAGTGCCACGTATTGCGTGTTTACCGTCAGGTTGCGGCGGCGGTACTCTTCTTCCACTTCTTGTGGTGTCACGCGCACCGTGGCGTTGATCAAGCTGTTGAGCTTCTGGGTGCGGCGATTCTGGCGCAGGTAGTCCTCGAGCTGGATAAGTTGCGGCAGCGCCTCGGGGTTGTCGATGAAGTTCTGCAGCAGCGCGCGGTCCACACCGCCCTGGCCATCGCTGAAGTACGCGGCGATAATCGGGTCGGGGGTGTCACCCAGGACGAGGTTGTACACCTCATCGTCAGTCACCTCTACGCCAATCTCATCCATCGCCTTGGTGCGCAAGCGGTCATCGACGAAGCTGTTGTACACGCGCTCGCGGATGGCATCTTCGGTCTGCGGAAGCACCTCCTGGCCATTCTGCTGGTAGGCTTGGATCTGCTGCTGGATGGCCTGCTGGTACTCGCTCACCGTCACAGGATCACCATCGACGACGATGACGTCTTGGCCCGTCGCGCCGATCACGTCGAAGACCTGCGTGTCTTGAAGCATGAAGATGACGCCGAAGGCGATCACGAGAATCCACAGGACCACGCCCGTCTGGTCCCGCATTTTGGTCATTACGCCCATGGATACTGTCCTCCTTGAGAAGTGCTAGGCGCTACTGCTAGTCCGGGAGTGGGCGTCCCGAGTCAGACTTGCACAGCGTCACTATGGTGGTTCACGGTTTGGAAAGGCCCGAATATACGGCCTGCTGCAAGGCAGGTTCGGTGATTTCTTCGATTGGAGTGGTCTCAAGTCGGCAAGTCGGAGGTCTCAAGTCTGATATTATTGCCTGTGGGTACCTAGCGGAGTGAACGTGTTGACTTTATTGAGATTATCCCCATGAAAAAATCGGTACCGCCCAGCAGAGCAGTACCGATTGAAAATGCGGATCATATGGTTTGGCTACATACCAAGCGTAAGGACCTGTGACCTTTCGACCTGAGACAGCCTCAGGCGGCGTAGGCCTGCGTGGCGTGCAGCCGTTCGCGGAGCGTGCGGTGAATTTTGCTGAGGATCTGCGAAATGCGGGCGCCTGTCAGGTTCATCACCTCGGCAATCTCGCATAACGTCAGGTTCTCGTAGTAGTAGAGAGCCAGAATATTCTGCTCGCGTTCGGGCAGGTGCGTCACCAGCTTGGCAATGTAGGCATGCAGCGAGTCCATCTCGACGGCCTCAAAGCCTTCCATGGCGCTCTCGTTCGGGATGACTTCCAGAATCGCGCCCTCGCCTTCGTTGTCCACGGTGTCATGGAGCGACAGCGCATAGCGGTGCTGCCCATCCATCATAATCTTGTGGTACTTCTTGATGGACACGCCCATGTAATCCGCCACATCCTGCGGCGAGGGCTCCACGCCGTTGATCTGGCGCAGGTCCTCGGTGGCTTGGTGCGCCTCAGCCAAGCGGCGGCGGCGCTCGCGAGGCAGCGTGTCGATGGAGCGCAGGTAATCCACTAGGGCGCCGCGCACGCGCCCGTAGGCGTACGAGATGAACGGCGTACCGCGCTCGGGATTGTAACCCTGCAGTGCCTGGAGCAGCCCCAGCATGCCTACGTTTTCCAGATCCTCGCGGGCAGCCATCAGGTCGTCGGGCACGTTCAGCTTGGAGATGAGCGAGCGGACGAGGGGCTGCGCGGCAAGCACCACGTATTCGCGGTTCCGCTCAGTTGGATCGGCGAAGTGGGCCTCGGCTAGGCTTTGAAGGTCGCGGGACATAGTGGTATCGGTCGATGGAGCGGCGGGGCAGGGATCAGTCGGAAGGGTGGGAGGAGGCCCGGTCGTTGAGGGCCTTGAGCCAGGAGGGCGCGTCCTGCACCATTGCTGCGCGGCGGTCAAGGACAGCTTGCACAGTGGCGTCGCCCAGGATGAGCACGAGGTACACCGCAATACCTGCGCCAGCACTCATCAGAAGGGTCTCCTCGAAGGGCGAGGTAGCTTCTGTCCAGCGGTTCCAGAACACGAGGAGGCTCGTCAGACCGCTGAGCTGGATAAAGATGGCATGCATGGCGCACTGGGCTGAGGTGTGTGGACTCAGCTCACCCATCGACAAGGAGTATGCCACCCCCGGGATCGCCCAAATCATGGCCGAAACGCAGGTCGAGTCATGGGCGCTGCGCACCGACGAGGTAAAACTACCTGCGATGGGTAATTTTGTAACCTCCGCATCCGCGTCGTTCTGGATCGTGCGCCAGGGTGGGGCGTAGAGGGCCGGAATCAGCGGTCCCGTTGGTTATCGGCAGACGTGGATGCTATCTTCACTGCCGTCGTCTGCCTCTTGCCCCTTATCTGACGGTCTATCGCTTGCATGAGTAGCCAACCGCACATTCTGTTCGTGGATGACGAGCAGATGCTCCACAGTTTCTTCGAGCGTCTTTTCACACGTCAGGGCATCAAGGTAACCAGTACGATGAGTGCCGCCGCGGCCATTGAGGCACTCAAAGAGAATACGTTTGATCTCGTCGTGACTGACTTCGTGATGCCCGATATGGATGGGCTGGAGTTGCTCGCGCACATCCGTCGAGAATACCCGCGCACGCGTGTCATCATGATCACGGCACAGGCCAACGTGCAGCATGCCGTCCGGTCGATGAAGGGCGGTGCGATCGACTATATCCCAAAGCCGTTCTCGACAACCGAGTTGGTCGAGCGCGTACAGAAGCACCTCAGCGCGGCGCAGGACGCAGCGCCCGATGCCGAGCCCGCCAAGCCAGAGCCGAAGAAGGCCAAGGTCAGTCGGTCGCGGTCAAGGAAAAAGAAGGTGCAGTACATCGGCGAGCACCCCAGCATTCAGCGGCTGAAAGGCTTGCTGCCTAAAGTGGCCTCCAACAAAGCGCCTGTCTTCATCCAAGGGGCCAGCGGGACGGGAAAAGAAATCCTGTCGCGGCTGATCCATCAGATGAGCGACCGCGCCTCAGGGCCCTACGTAACGCTCAACTGCGCCAACCTGCCGCGCGAACTGGTCGAGAGCCACCTGTTTGGCCATCGCAAGGGCGCGTTCACAGGGGCGATTGAGGATATGACAGGCGCCTTCGAGCGCGCCGACGGTGGGACGCTGCTGCTCGACGAGATCACCGAGATTGAGATGAGCATCCAGGCCAAGCTGCTGCGGGTGCTGCAAGAGCAGGAGTTTCAGAAGATCGGCTCGTCGCAGGCGCAACGCGTTGATGTGCGCGTGGTGGCCACCAGCAACCGCATCCTGAGTGAGGCGATCGCCGAGGGGATCTTCCGCGAAGACCTCTACCACCGCCTCTCGGTCTTTCCGCTGACCGTCCCGCCGCTCCGCGAACGCCTCTCCGACATCCCGCTGCTGACCAAGCACTTCGTCAAGAAATACTGCGACCTCTACGGGTTGCCTGCCAAGTCGGTCGCGCAAGACCTGATGATGGAGTTCATGCGGCAGGATTGGACAGGCAACGTGCGGCAGCTGGAGAACATGATCCAGCGCGGCGTGCTCATCTCTGCTGACCGCGAAGAGATCGAACTCGGCGACGTGATGAACGACTTCTTCTCGGATGCGCAGGCCGCCCTGGCGCCGTCATCGCGTGAGGAGGCGCCGTCAAAGATGCAAACCATTGAGGATATGGAGCGCTACATGATTTTGCAGGCGCTCTCCGAGACGAACAACAATCAGCAGATGGCGGCTGAACGGCTCGGCATCAGTGCCCGCACGATCCGTAACAAGCTCAAGCGCTACCGCGAGCAAGGCCACATCTCTTGATGCATACGGCAAGCGTGCCACCCCGAGCACAGCCGAGGGAGCTGGCCCGTTCAAGAAGCGCGCAACGATCAAGTGGGAGAACTCTCGGCCTGTGGCCTCTGCCTGGGATGACAACTTGAATCGCGTAATCCTCTTCCAGATCCGTTGTCAGATCGCTTCGGCCATCTCGTCAATGACCGAGGTGGTGATCTGGCGGTCTGTGTAGAAGCCCGTACGGATGCGCTCTAAAATCTCCGCCTTGCGCTCACTCGACAGCTTGCGACGGGGCAGGATGTTGGGCGGTGAGTCGGCATCGGCCCGGATAGTGTTATCGACAATCTTGTATAACGGGGTCCATTCCGGCTTCTCATCGATGGGTGACACAGGCAAAGGCGACGCGTTGGGGAAGTGCGATGCCTCGCCAATCGAGATGATTGGGCAGGGCACCTTTCCCGGAGCATCAGCGGGCGTTCGTTGGTTCGGCACAGAAAACAGCGATGGGCGAGACAAACAGTGGGCCGAAGGTGGGGTTTGTCTATCGTCCGCAACCGCTAAACTTTAAGCAGAAGGCATGGCACGTCTTTCAGACTTGGTCTTTCCAGGCGCGATGAGCATCGTTCTGGGGTTTGGAGTAGGTGTCGTGGCACAGTCGTTAGGTTATCCGGGCTGGATGTGGGGCAGTCTGGCTGCGTTACTGACTGCAGCCGTAGGATCCCGGCGGCTCATCCGGCAGTACCGTGCGCGCCAGCAACCGCCGACGCCCGCCATGCAAGCGTGGCTTCGGGAGCATATTCGATGGTATTGTTACTTTGACGCCGCGGAGCGCCAACGGTACGAGGCGGCGTTCATGCAGTACCTCGCCGATCATACCTTCGAGGGGGTCCGTGGCGCCACCGTCGACCCCGAGCATACCTGGGCTGTGGCGGCTGCCGGTGCGCTGATGTTGCACGGTCGCCCAGACTGGCCCTGGCCAGCACAGCGCAGCATCGTTTTTCTCCCCGACCGCTTCGACGACGGCTACTTCTCGGGCGGTCATGACGCCGACTTCGACGGGATGGTACATGCGCAAGGCTCCGTGCTGCTCTCGATCCCATCGGTGGAGGACGCGTGGGATGACGACGAGGACGGCAGCAACGTCATCCTGCACGAACTGGCCCACGTCTTAGACTTCCACGGCGGCTACGCGGAGGGCGTGCCGGGCTTGATGGATCGCGGATCGGTGCCCGCGTGGGAAGCGCTGGTGGACCGCGAGATGCGGCGCATCCGGCAGCGCGCCTCGCTGATCCGCCCCTACGGGGCTACCAACCCGGCCGAGTTCTTCGCCACCTCGGTAGAGAACTTCTTCGAGCGTCCCAACCAACTACGGTCGCGCCATCGGTCGCTGTTCGATGCGCTCGTGGCGCTCTTTCAATTCGACCCCCGCCTACCCGATCAAGTCACCGGGCCGCCAGCGGACAGCTGAGCGCGTTCCACGTAGTTGCCCGACTGCACCGCCTCGCCGATGAGGTCGAAGGCGCGGTCCAGGTCGGCCTGGGTGTTCCACGCGAACGGCGCCATGCGCAGGAAGCGGCCTTTGCGGCTGTCGGTGTAGACGCGCTGCTGCTTGAGGTACGCCGCGAGCCGGTCTGCGTGGGGCACCTCCAGCAGCACCATGGCACTGCGACGGTCTGGGGCAGTGGGAGAGCGCAGGTTGAGGCCTAATTCCTGCGCCCGGTCGATGGCATAGGCCGTCTTCTCCATCACGTCGGCGTGGACGCGGTCGATGCCGAGGTCGAGGAACAGCCGCAGCCCCTCCACGGCATGGTAGAACGAGGCGACCGAGGTCGTGCCGCCGAGGAAGCGCTGGCGCACGTCGGGATGGGCACGAGGTACCGACTGGAAGCCGAAAGGATCGGCATCGCCAAACCAGCCGGTCAGGCGCGGCGTCACGTCCAGCCCGTCGCGGAGGTAGAGGTACGCATTGCCCGACGAGCCGCACGCCTCCTTGAGCAAGCCGCCAAAGTATACGTCCGCACCGAGTGCGACAACATCGGTAGGGATGGAGGCGGTGGCATGGTACCCGTCGATGGCGAACAGGGCGCCGATGGCATGGCATCGCTCGCTCACCTGCCTGAGAAATCCATCTGGCAGCCGCTCACCCGTGGTGAAGCCCACATGGCTGAGAAAGACCCACGCCGTTGCTTCGTCAACGGCCTCCAGCACAGCTTCCTGATCGACAAACCCTTCCGGCGTGGCCGGAAGAACGACGAGATCGAGGTCAAACACGTCTTGCCATCGCCGCACCGTATGGAGCACTGACGGAAACGCGTTCGCAGTGACAACGATCTTCCGTCTGTCCCGCAGCGGCTCGGGTGCCGAGAGCAATGCCTGCACGATCCAGTTGACATTGGGCTGCATGATGCAGGTGCCTGCTGGCGCGTTCAACATCGGCGCAATGAACTGATCGCCGAGGTATGTGGGCAACGTCCACCAGCCGAGGCCATCGCCAGAGCCAGCCCGCCAGTGATTGGGCACCTGGTTCCACGCATCCACGCCGCGCTCCTGCCAGTCCGATACAAAGTGCGCCATCATCGCGGGCACCGTCTTCGGCTGGAGCCCGTGCGTAAACGCGCGTAGCTCTACGGCACCCGGTTCGTCGGGCAGGTGGAAGTGATGGCGTAAGTCTAGCATTGGGAGTGGAAAGTGACTATGAAGGAAAGTCGACCTCTGAAAGCGCGCGGTGCGTCTAAAGAGCTCACCCCGAGATACGAAAAAAGCCTCCACGCCGCAGAGGGGATGGAGGCCAAGATACTGCCAATGTGTAGCGTTTAGCCTTCGTCCAGCACGTGGACAAACTTGCGGTCGTTGCGTCCGCGCGTGAACGAGACGGTGCCGCTGGCTTTGGCGAAGAGCGTGTCGTCGCCGCCGCGGCCTACGTTCTGGCCGGGGTAAAACTTGGTGCCGCGCTGACGCACAATGATGCCGCCAGCTTTCACGAAGGAGCCGCTGAAGACTTTGACGCCGAGCATGTTCGGGTTTGAGTCGCGGCCGTTCTTGGATGAGCCTACACCTTTCTTATGTGCCATGAGGAGTCCTCCTTTAGTCTAGCTTAGAGATGGTCTGTGGAGCTTGTGTGAGGAGCCGTTTTGAGCGTGCAATAGCCTCACAGGCCATCTCTCTCACAAGCGCGCCAGCGGTCAAACGCTGATGCTGTCGATACGAATCTGTGTGTACTGCTGACGGTGGCCGTTCTTGACCTTGTAGCCTTTGCGGCGCTTCTTCTTGAAGACGATGATCTTGTCGGCCTTGACGTGGCCCAGCACCGTGGCGCCTACGCTAGCACCTTCCACCACGGGCGCGCCAACGTGCGTGTCGCCGTTGCCGCCGATGAGCAGCACGTTGTCCAAGGTGATGGTGTCCTCTTCATTGGCTTTCAACAGCGGCACGTACAGCTTGGCGTTCTCCTGTACCTTATACTGCTTGCCAGCAATTTCTACGATGGCGTACATACGTTCCTCTTCTTTGGAGCGCCGGGTTGGCTACCGACGCGAGAGCGTGTAAAAAACGGGTTAGCTTCACAAGATAGCGTGCGCTCCTCCGCGATCCAAGATCCTGACCCATGCGCAGCCTGTCCGTACCCGGTTCCTCAACGACATTTCATCCTGGCAAGCTGCTCTGCATCGGCCGCAACTACGCCAAGCATGCCGCTGAGATGAAAAGCGCCGTCCCGAGCGAGCCGATGATCTTCCTAAAGCCTGCCACGGCGCTCATCGGGGATGGCGAAAGCATCGTCCTGCCGCCGCAGTCTGCCGACGTCCACCATGAAGTCGAACTGGTCGTGCTCATCGGCACAGGCGGCTCCAAGATTGCCGAGGCGGCTGCGCTCAACCATGTGGCAGGCTATGCGGTCGGGCTCGACATGACCGCCCGCGACATCCAAGCCCGCGCCAAGGCAAAGGGGCACCCGTGGAGCGTGGCTAAGGGCTTTGACACGTTTGCCCCTCTCGGCGACTTCGTGCCTGCTGCCGAGGTGCCCGATCCGCAAAACCTTGACATCCAAGTCGCAGTCAATGGTGAGACGCGCCAGCACGGCCACACGAGCGACATGATCTTTTCCGTCGCCCACCTCATCAGTTACGCCTCGCACATCTTCACGCTGGAGCCCGGCGATCTCATCTACACAGGCACACCCGAAGGCGTTGGCCCCGTGAAGGCTGGAGATACGCTACGCGCCGAGGTGAGCGGCCTGCCCGGCCTGGACGTGTCCGTAGTGTGATTAGGCTAAGCGCGCAAAGGCATCGTACGCCTGTAGGAAACGCTCCGCATAGTCTTCTGCCGACTCCCGTTCGCGTGACAGGATTACTTCGCCGCCATCGATGATCACTTCGGCGGGAAAGCTGCGGAGGTTATAGTCCGAGGCCATCGAGAAGCCATAGGCACCAGCATCCAAGAACGCGAGCACGTCGCCTTCGCGCACCTCGGCGAGTTGGCGGTCGCGAGCGAACACATCGGTCGATTCGCAGATATTGCCCACGACGTCGAACGCCTGCTCGTTCCCAGAAGGGTTACTGAGGTTGACGATGTGGTGGTAAGCGCCGTACATCCCTGGGCGGATCAGGTGGTTCATGCCCGTGTCGGTGCCCACGAAGGTACGTCCATTCGCTGACTTCACCGTGTTGGCTTCGGCGAGCAGCACCCCCGATTGAGCGACGAGGAAGCGGCCGGGTTCGAAGCGGTACTGAAGGTCGGGGTTGGGATGCCGGTCTTTGAAGCTGAGCAGTGGCTCCACGATGCGGGCACGGAAGTTCTCGAAGTCGAATGCGGCTTCATCCGGGCGGTAGGGGACGCCGAGCCCGCCACCAAAGTTGAGGATGCGCACCGACGGGAACGCCTCGGCGGCCTGGAGCATCACCTCGATGGCTTGCCAGAGCACTTCCGTGTTGAGGATCCCACTGCCGATGTGCTGGTGTAGCCCGACGATGGCGAGCCCGTAGCGCTGAGCAACGGACTTGATGGCCTCAGCCTCGTCCACGGGAATCCCGAACTTAGACTTGGCGCCGCCTGTGATGACGTGGTCGTGGTGCCCAGCGCCGATCTGCGGATTGAGCCGGATGCTGACCGCCGAGCCTGGGTAGGCGTGTCCGTAGCGCTCCAGCCGCGACAACTCGCCGATGTTGAGGAGCACGCCAGCTTGGTGAGCGCTGTGCATCTCGGCATCGGTCATGTTATTCGCCGAGAATAGCACATGCTCAGGCGCGAACCCTAACTGCAGCGCGACCAGCATCTCCGCTGGCGAGACCGCATCGATGCCCAAGCCCTCATCGCGCATCACCTGCAGGATGCTCGGGTTGGCATTCGCTTTCATCGCGTACAGCAGGTCGCAGGGGACATCGCGCAGGTGGTGCTTCAGCAGTTGGCACTGCTTGCGGACAATGCCGAGGTCGTACACGTACGTCGGCGTCCCGAAGCGCTCGGCGATGTCGAGGTAGGCATCTGCCAGTACGGATTGCATCGGAGGCTGGAGTTAGGAGGTGGCGATGGTCGTTGGGGCGAAGATACGACGCAGAACAGACAGCACGGCGTCGATGTCGTTAGCGGAGAGGTCCAAGTGGGTCGTGGCGCGAATCGTGTTTGGGCCGAAGGGCACCATAAAGATCCCATGGGCCTTCATCAGGTCGAGTGCGCTGAGTGCATCGCTCTCAACGGTGTCGAACATGACAATGTTGGTGTCTACGCTTCGCCCCTCCATCGAGAAGGCAGAGAGGCCGGCCAACCCTTGGGCCAAGCGTTGCGCGTTGGCATGATCTTCGGTGAGGCGAGCCCGGTGATGGTCGAGGGCGTAGAGGCCTGCGGCGGCCAGGATGCCCACCTGCCGCATGCCGCCGCCCAGCACCTTGCGCATCCGGTGTGCCCGCTGCATGGTTTCCGTTGATCCCGCCAGGACGGAGCCGACGGGCGTACCCAGTCCCTTAGAGAGGCACACGTTAACGGTGTCAAACGGCGCCGCGTACTCGGCCTCCGTAACGCCAGATGCTGCCGAAGCATTCCACAGCCGAGCGCCGTCCAGGTGGAAGCCGAGTTCATGCGCGCCCGCCACGCTGGCGATGTCGTGTATCGTGTCGAGCGGGTAAATGACGCCGCCCGCCTTGTTGAGCGTGTTCTCCAGCCAGATCATGCGCGAACGCGGCTCCCAATAGTAACCGGGGCGTACCGCCCGCCGAACCTGCTCAGCCGAGAGCACGCCGTTGGCGCCGTCGAGAACGTTGAATTGCACCCCCGAGATCAGCCCGCCCGCGCCCGACTCGTAGTTGAAGACGTGCATGCTGCGCTCCACGATCACCTCGTCGCCGGGGTTGGTCTGCACCGCGAGGGCAATCTGGTTGCCCATCGTGCCCGACGGGACGAACAGCGCGGCCTCCTTTCCGAGCAGCGCAGCTACGCGCTCCTGCAAGCGGAGCACGGTGCGGTCTTCGCCGAAGACATCGTCGCCCACCTCCGCCTCATACATGGCTTGACGCATGCCGTCGGTGGGGCGGGTGACGGTATCGCTGCGGAGGTCGTACATGGCGAGTAGGCGCTAGCGGTTAATATCGACGATCTCGAACGTGAGCTTGCCCGCGGGCACCTTGATCTGTACCTGGTCGCCTACTGCTTTGCCGAGCAGCCCCTTGCCAATCGGGCTATCCACAGAGATTTTGTTTTTGCTAATGTCGGCTTCCTGGGCAGCGACCAGCGTGTAGGTCTGCTGCATCTTGTTCGCCAGATTCTTGACGGTCACCTTCGACAGGATGTAAGCCTTGCTGGTGTCGATCTGGCTCTCGTCGATGACGCGCGCGCTGGCTACCGTATTCTCCATCTTGGCGATCCGCGCCTCAAGCAAGCCTTGCGCATCCTTGGCGGCGTCGTATTCGGCGTTTTCGGAAAGGTCGCCTTGCGCACGGGCTTCAGCGATCGCTTGCGAGATGCGGGTGCGCTCTTTGGTCTTGAGAAATTGAAGCTCGCTTTTGAGGTTGTCGAGTGCTTCCTGCGTCAGATAAACCGTCTTGCTCATGGCGGTACACCTTGTGGGCGGGTATAAAAAAAGTCGCCACGACCCAGTGTGGGCAGCGGCGATGCGGGGCATTCCCCGAATTTTGTTAAGGACGCCCATCAACACCAGCCCTGCAAAAAGGATCCGCTACCAACCGCGGCGCGACGACCCGGACGTCTTGCGGTCTTGGACGGTGGCTCGGCGCTGTGGAGGCGTGGTGTGCGACTGCTGTTGCTGCGGCTGCACCGTTGTGCGTGCGCGAAGCTGACGACTGGTGTAGGCCTCATCTTCAGCCCATGGTATCACGCGCCGCGCGCTGTGGTAGGACCGTTGCCAGTAAGGCTCGTCGAGGCGAGACTGCATGACGCCCCGGCTCGATGAGGCATGGAAGAAGGTGTCGTTGCCCAGGTAGATGCCTGCGTGGTTGCCCTTGGGGTTGGGCTTGAAAAACACAAGGTCGCCCACCCGCAGGGCGTCTCGTGCCACCCATTCTCCTTCGTTCAGCATCTGGTGCGTGGTACGGGGCAGGTTGATAGCCATCACATCCTTGAACACGCGCACGATCAGGCCCGAGCAGTCGAAGCTGTTGGGGCCATTGCCCCCCCATCGATACGGGGTGCCCTCCCAGGTAGCGTAGGCGTCGACCAACTGCGCATGGATCCGTGTGGACTGCTCGGCCACCTTCGAGCGCCGAGGCACGTCGTCGACGCGTTCCGCTTGCTGGATGACCCTGGGCGGAAGCTGCTCGGAGCGTTCTACTGATGACGTGTGGCGCGCACCCGAACAGCCTGATGCGAGCAGCGCAACAAAGACGAGGCCGATCAACAGGAGAGGACGAGTGCTGTCTCGATGTGAGTCTAGCGAGGCGTACCGGATGGGCATGGGTGAACCGGAAGAGGTGGAACAGCCAGAAAATACCGGGGTTTGCAGAAACAGTGCCAGTCCATCCATTCGGCCCACTTCTATGCGAATCGACACCCTCATCACAGCGCTGGCTGCCTTCGCAGGCGGCTACGCCACAGGCACCTTGCTCGCCCCCAGCCGCGGCGAAGAGACCCGTAGGGCCATTGGCGAGAAGGTGCGCGCCCAGACCCGCTGGATGGAAGATCGTCTCCAGCAGCTGGAGGCACAGGTGGAGACCATGAAAGCCTCGATGGAGCAAAAGCTCGACGCCCGCGCCAGCCAGGAGGCTGATGCCACGGACCAACCTGCAGACAACGCGTGGGACGTTGATACCTCCAGCGTGGAGCGTGACCTCGCCCGTATGCCCCGCAAGTAAGACGGTGGGCGCACAGCCGCGTCCATCGTGTGTTTTACCCCATCCTCTACTCGACTACATACACCATTATGCCTTATCCCGAAGCCTTAGTCACGCCGATGCGCGCAGAGCTCACGCGCCTAGGTGTTGAAGAACTCCGCGATGCCGAAGCCGTCGACGCTGTGTTGAACCCTGACCACGAAGGCACCACCTTGCTCGTGGTGAACTCGGTCTGCGGTTGTGCAGCGGCCAACGCGCGCCCGGCTGTAGCCATGTCGAGCCAGAACCCGGTGCAGCCCAATCAGAAGGTCACCGTATTCGCGGGTCAAGATCTGCAGGCTACCGCACAGGCGCGCTCGTTCCTGGCAGGCATCCCGCCGTCTTCCCCCTTCATGGCACTGATCAAGGACGGCGAGCCCGTATTTGTCATTGAGCGTCGCCACATCGAAGGGCGCAGCGCAGCAGCCATCGCCAGCGACTTGGTCTATGCCTACAACAAGTACTGCGGCGATGAGGCCGAAGACGGCGATGGCGAGATCGAGATGCCGCAAGCCGCGCCGATGACCCGTCACGCGTCGCCCACATTCCGGTCGATCATGTAGCCGACCGACGCCATGGCGTACACGTTCAAGGGCGATCTCCCAGACGGTGAGGTCGCCCTTTTCTATGTGCTGCGCTCGCTGGCATAGGCAAGCACAGCATACACAACCATGCCGAGCATGGCTGCTGCCAACGTCCAAAGCGAGGAGTCGCTGAAGGAAGCCAATAGCGTGAGTGCAAGCCCTGGTGCGGCAAAGACCGAATACCGCGCGTACGGACGCAGGACATGCCACGGCGAGGCATTCACCGCGTGCATCATCACAGCAAGGTGAACCACGCGTGCCGCCACGCCCGCCACGCCAAGCGCGAGGACAACCGACATCGGATCATCGGTAAACAGCAAAGCCACTAGCCCTGCGCTGATCAGCATCAACATGACGATGCTGCTGCCGAAGTCAAGACGCTGCCGCTCGAGCACATCGAAGACACGCGTAAGCGG
Organism: Bacteroidota bacterium; assembly: GCA_038747545.1. Taxonomy (GTDB): domain Bacteria; phylum Bacteroidota; class Rhodothermia; order Rhodothermales; family JBCCMF01; genus JBCCMF01. Next base: position 47,280 of record JBCDJT010000001.1, on the reverse strand, counting down.
CGAGGCGACGCTAGCGAGAAATAGCCAAGGCGCCAGCGCTTGTGCCATCTCACCCGCTGGTCGCCACGGTTCGCTGAAGACAACGGCGAACAGGTCGGGGCCCGCGACCACCACGGCGAGCGTAGGAAAGAGCCCGATGGCTACCAACCGCTCGTGGACCGCAGTCGTCAGTGTGGCGAGCGTACCGTGCCTGTTGGATTCAGCTGCCCGCACGAAGAAGACCTGACCAACAGCCCCCCCAATCAGGCTGAGCGGGACGGCTATCGTTTGGAAGACACGGTGGTAATGCGCGATGAACGCTTCGGCAAAAATTCCGCCCAGGATCAACACGGGCACCACAGCCAGCCCTGTGTTGATCAGCGCAGAGGGACACGAGAACAAGGGAAAACGGCGATAGCGGCGCAGGAGGTTGCGCGCAGCCGCACGAGCCGGCCAGCGCACAGGCCATGGCCGCAGTGCGCGCCCTAGAACCGCGAGCGCGCCGAGCCGGGAGGCAATGTAGCCAACAAAGAGGCCTGCCCCCCCGTGCTTGAGGCTTTCGAGGCCAAGCCCGATGGCACTGCCCTTGTTGCTGATGGTCTGCGCCACGTTCGCCGCTGATGTTGGGCGGAAGCGGCTCTGGCGCGTCAGCCAAAGCTCAGACAGTCGGCGCATGCGCTCCAGCAGATAAACCACGGGGAGCAGCCACAGCCAGAGACGCAGGCTAGGGAGGCCGAAGTGATCAGCAATTGAGGAACCGAAGCCCCCGACAGCGCCTGCAATCAGCATCGTCAGGAAGACTACGATACCGAGAGAAAGCCCCAGAAGCGGTGCGGCCTCGTCGTCGGTGGCAGGGAGCATCAGCGCGTCCTCATACCGCAGCGCGCCGATGGCGTTGAGGGGAAGCAGGATGAACACGAACGCCGCAAACAGTTCATAGTCTGCAGGGCTGTACAGGCGTGTCAGGATGAGGTCACTGCCATAGCCGAGTAGCATGGCGAGCCCGCTGCCCGAAAGCAGCGTCAGGACGGGACCACGGAAGCCGCTGTCAGATAAGGTTCGTTCGAGCCAGCTCTTCATCTTCATGGCTGCAACCCGCGCCGCTCATGCACATGCCAGTCGCCAAACGTAGCTGCGTGGACCCAAACTGTGGAGAGCGTATCGATCGGTGTGACGATGTGTGTAGCCGCGTAAGTGTCTGCGGCGGTTTCGAGCGCGGTTGATGACAGCGCGGCGTAGCCAGCATCCGTGCGGGCAGTGATCGGGAGGTGGTAAGCAGAGCCCTCGGAGCCCTCGGGTACGACAGCGCGCATCCGGTGGTACCACGCTACCATAGCCGCATCTGTGAAGGGGAAGCCTTTTATGGTGACTACGGTGCTCCGCCTCGCTTGTGTGCGGAAGCCCGACCATGTTGGTGGCACTAGAAAGTGTGCGTCCGCGCTGCTCTCGGCGTGTGCCCAAGTCATCAGCTCATGCATCGCTACGGTGCTTCCCATGCGTGGGTGCCATGGCGTGGCGTCTGGTCGGGTGGCGAGCACACCGCCACAGATAAGCAGCCCAGCAACGCCGGTGGCAACAAGCGTCCGCCGCGAGGTCAGGACGTGAGCATCCAGTGCGGGGAGCACGGTCGCCAACCCCATGGCGATCAGGCCGATCAGTATGACCTTGGCCAACACGGTCAGCTTGAAGAGTTGTAGCTTGAGCACAAACGTGCTCGGCCAGACTACCGTTAAGACCGTCGCACAGGCCAGGGTGACGCCTATGATAGCGAGCACGGCTAGGGCGGGGCGGAGGTGCTGATGGACCAGCGCTTTGTAGGTTAGCCACAACGCAGCGCCTATCCCGGTGGCCAGCAAGACGCCAAACCGCACCCACGCACGCATCGGGAAGGCATTAACCAAGTAGTGATGAGGCGCACGGTACTCGGCCAGAACAGTCCGAATAGAGGGTGCCGATTCGGGCAACGGTGCAGCGGTAACCACCTGCAGGATCAACGGGATGAGCATTGGGCTGCTCGCCACGAGCACGCCAGCGCCAAACGCCAGCGTAGGTCGCCAGCGTTTCGCAAACACGCTGTGTAGAAGCAGTGCGATGCCAATGACCAGCGCCACCTGCAGGCCAACCAGCGCTTGAGCAATCACGGCGGCGCCCACGATAGCGCCAGCGGTGCCCCAGCGTCTTCGCTGTGCTGCATGGACGCCGTGTAGCACGATGCCCCATGCCAGCATGCTCGGCACAAACATGGAATGCGCGAGGTCGTTGCCGCCCAGGGTCCACTGCGGCGTAAGCACCAACGCCACAAACACCGCCGCTACGCTTGCCACCTGGTGCCCAGTTGCCGACATGTATACGCGATACAGTCCACTGAAAAGTAGGCCGAAGGACGCGAGGTACGCTACGCCAACCGCCCACTCCAGTGACATGACGTGTGCGAGTGCCCACAACCCGTAGGCCACGTACGTCCGCACATTGAGGGTACCCAACTGCTCCTGCACGAACCAGTCTGATGCGAAGAGGGCTGGATCACCCAGCGCCATCACGAACGGCAGCACATCGTCCTGGTCGCTGTACCCATAGCCGTAGCCGAACCGCACAAGGTAGGCCAGCAACGTCACACCCAAGCCCAGCCAGACCAGGCGCGAGAAGGAGACTAGTGACTGAGGCGATGGCGCCATCGAAGGAGGGGATGTGCGTGGGCAGCGACGTGATAATACGGCACCAGACGACCGCCAAGGCGACGCTTAAACTCAGCGATGCTCGGTGTATTCGCCCCGATGAAGTCAAAAGTGTGGAGGCCACGTGACCGCGCATCAGACCATACACGGTCCAACAACACGCTCATCGCTGGACCAGGACGGCTGCCCGCCAGCCAATAGTGTGCAGTGTGCTGATGCTGCAGCAGCGCCACGCACGCCTCGATCTCGCCCGTCTTCTTGGCGCGCACAGCGGGCATGGCGCACGCATCCGTTGGCGCCAGCGCCGACAGGGTTGCCTGCAGCGCGCTCGGCGGAGCGGGTAGGGGCCGCGCCTGACGGGTATAGCTCTCCCTCAACAAAGTAGTTACTACATCTGGGGCATGATGTGCAGCGTCGAACTGATAATGCGCGTGGTGACGGCGCACGGTGCGCCGCGTGCTGGCCGACCAACGTGCCTCAAGATCGGTGACCCTCAGGTCGATGAGTGCTGTGTACAACGGCGATGCTTCCCAGCCCGCCCACTGGAAGGGGCGGACGTCGGCGAACCATGGGGGGAGCGTAAGTTGAACCTGCCCGAAGGCATTGGATAGGGCGCGCAGAGGTTCGACAAAGGCATCCGGTTTCCGAGAGAGTAACCGTTGCCCCTCTGCTGTGAGTGCCATCGGGCTATATGCCAGCGTTGGTATGCGGACGCCCACGGTCAGGCCGAGCCGCCGCCGCACGAAGAGCGCCGTGCTCCACATCGGCTTTTGACGTTCAGGATTTTGGACAATGAACAGCTCAACGGCGTAGCCAAATGCTGAGCTGAACGCCTTGAGCATATCGGGCCTGAACGTCGGCTCAGACTGTGTGGTGGGAGTGTTGAACACGTCCCACAGGGAGGGCGGTACTGCCGCGAGCGGTATGCGAGTGTGGTGCAACAGAGCGCAGCAGGAGGTAGCGTGGACGGCTACAAAATGTACTGGCTGAGATCGCGGTCTTCAACCACATGCCCGAGCTTCTCATCCACCATAGCTGCCGTGATGGTCAGCGCGCCGTCGGGGCGTTGATCGGGCACGTCGAAGAGGAGGTCTTCCAGCAGCGTCGTCAAGATGGTGTGCAGCCGCCGAGCCCCGATGTTCTCGACCTCTCGGTTCACGTGTGCTGCGATCCGCGCTATCGCCTCCACTGCGCCCTCGTCGAATGCAATGTCTACCTCTTCCGATGCCAGCAGTGCGCGGTATTGCTTAAGGAGCGCGTTCTTGGGCTCGGTCAGGATGCGAACGAAGTCGTGCTCGGTCAGGCTCTGCAGCTCTACGCGTATGGGAAAACGGCCTTGCAGTTCGGGGATGAGGTCGCTCGGCTTAGACACGTGAAACGCGCCGCTGGCCACAAACAGGATATGGTCCGTCTTGACCATCCCGTGCTTGGTCGTCACGTTGGAACCCTCCACGATGGGGAGCAGGTCGCGCTGGACGCCCTCACGCGAGACGTCGGCGCTGCCGCGACTGTCAGAGCGTGCGGCCACCTTGTCGATCTCGTCGATGAAGACGATACCGGATTGCTGCACACGCTCCAGAGCTTCGGCGGTTACCTTGTCCATGTCGATGAGCTTCTGCGCTTCTTCGGCAGCCAGCGCCTCTCGGGCTTCGCTGATGGGGAGGCGGCGTTTCTTGCGGCGCCCCTTGTTCATGTTGCCAAAGAGATCCTGGAGGTTCACCCCCATCTCTTCCATGCCCATCGGGCCGAAGACCTGCATCATCGGGGTGGACGACGAGGCGACTTCAATCTCCACCTCGCGGTCGTCCAAGTCGCCGCGCTTCAGCTTGTCGCGAAACTTGGCTCGGGTGCGCTCGCGCAGCTCCTCTTCAGTATTCGGTTTTGCGTCATCAGCATCGTCACGCGTCTCCATCACGAAGCCCGGACCATTGACCATGCGTGCGGGCGACTTGGTGCTCGGCTTGCTGGGTGGGATGAGCAGGTCGAGGATGCGCTCTTCGGCTAGCTCCGCGGCGCGCTGCTCAACGCTAGCAGAGTGCTCGTCGCGCACCATGTTGATCGCGATGTCTACGAGGTCGCGGATCATGCTGTCCACGTCGCGCCCCACATAGCCGACTTCGGTGAACTTGGTGGCCTCGACTTTGACAAAAGGCGCACCAGCTAACTTCGCAAGCCGACGTGCGATTTCTGTTTTGCCAACCCCCGTGGGGCCAATCATGATAATGTTGTTCGGCATGATCTCCTGCCGCAGGGCCGCGTCGGCTTGTTGACGCCGCCAGCGGTTGCGCAGGGCGATAGCTACACTCTTTTTCGCGTCATGCTGGCCGATGATATACGTATCCAGCTCGGCCACGATCTCGCGTGGCGTCCAATGTGCGGGCATGAGAAGTCGGTAAAGGCGTGGTTGCAATTAACGCGCTACATACGCCTCGGTAGATGAAAGGCTTCGATCATCGTCTGAGGCTTCATAGCCCTCATCCCAGTCGTCGTCGTCGTCAAAGCCTTCATCTTCGCCCTCGGCTAAGCCTTCTACTATATCCTGGACATCGGGATGATTGTAATCGAGGATGAGCACAGTGTAGTCGTAAGGGAAGCCCTTGCGTTTTTCAAGCACCACGGCGCCGGCCGTTTCGAGTTCGCTGATGATGGTCTTGGGGTCGTAGTCTTCCTCGATGAACTCATCAGAGAGCTTGCGCAGCAGGGGGGTGAGGTAGATCTCCTCGTACTGCCCAAAGGCCTCTTCAATAACCTCAATGGTCTGTATCGCCAGTGCCGACTCCACAGACGAGTAGGTCTTCGATTCGGCTGCTTGGGGTTCATGAGCTTCACGCTGCTGAGGCTCCTCGGTGGTGGCGAGGGCGCGCCGCGAGGCTTCGCTCAGCAGACTCAACGCATCCACGAACTGGACACCGCTCGCAAACTGCAGGGTCTTCAACGACGGGGCGGCGTTGAGCGAAATGATCAGTACGGTTAAGCCTTGACCCCGAAGATACTGTGCCAGCGGGAGGTACATCCGTGAGCCTGTGACGAGGATGCAGGCAGCCAAGTCAGGTTCTTGCGCCGCGTACCGCGTCGCTTCAATGCAGATCTGCAACTCGGCGGCGTTGGGCTGTGCCTCTTGCGGGACGAACCGTGGCTCAATGCCCAAATGGGCCAGGGATCGCTGCGTCAGCGTAGAATTGCCGCGCACAGTCGAGAAATCGGCATAGGCAAAAGCTGGCCCAGCGGTAAGCCGGGCTTTGTCGAGCACATGCTTGTACGTGTTCGACAAGATCTCGACCATGATGTCATCCGGGTAGGCGTCATGCGCCACCATCGGATTCAAGGTGCAATACAGATCGTCAAAGTCAACAAAAACGACAGCTTTCTTGAGATTGACGGGGGCGTTGCGAGAGGGGTAGCGCATGAAAATTATGACGTATACAGGGCTCGCGCTGGAAGTGGGTGCTAATTATTGCCAGGCTCGAGCTCTAGGACAGTGGTGTGGTGGTTTGTGTAGATGCAAATGTCGGCAGCTATATGCAATCCTTCTTGAACGATCTGCTGCGCGGGCAAGTCGGGGTTAAACTTTTTGATAGCACGTGCAGCCGCCAGGGCATAGGGACCGCCAGAGCCGATAGCCACAATGTCATCGTCTGGTTCGATCACGTCCCCCGTGCCGCTAATAATCAGTAGGTGTTCTGCGGAGGCAACGGCGAGCAGCGCCTCCAGGCGGCGTAAATAGCGGTCGGTACGCCAGTCCTTGGCTAACTCAACAGAAGCGCGAAGCACGCTTCCACTAAATTGCTGCAGCTTGGACTCGAACCGCTCAAAGAGGGTGAAGGCGTCGGCTGTAGATCCGGCAAACCCGGCGAGAATCTTGCCGTTGTATAACGACCGCACCTTCTTGGCTTGGTGCTTCATTACGGTTTGCCCTAGCGTAGCTTGGCCATCAGATCCAAGAGCAACGCTTGTCCCTTGGCGCACACCAAGCACAGTTGTACTTCTGATTCTCGAGCGTCCGTCCGCCATTACTACTCAACTAACGAAATATACAGACCGAGTCCTGCCGAGGAGTGCGATGATAATTGAAGCACTCCGTGCTAGCTAATTACTCCTCAACCGCCACTATATGCATTCAAAAGGTGAATGATCCGATCTTGTGCTTGTCGTGCAAGGCGAGTAGGTACAGTGTAATGATTTACCATGATGGCAAAAACGAGTGGGCGAGCAGAGAAGGGGTTAAGGTAGCCGCTGAGTGCGCTGGCATTGCCCACCGTACCCGTTTTAGCATAGACGGTAGGGGCATCAGCACTGTTGAAGCGGTACCGCAAGGTCCCCTCTTGTCCGCCCACCGCAAGGGAGCGGATGTACGTATTTGCATAGGCCGTGTCGGGTAGCGACCGTGCGGCCACAAGCAGATCGGTCGTCATGGTTGCGCTGACGAGGTTCTGACGCGCTAGCCCCGATCCGTCCACCAGCTGGATGCGGCTGGTATCGACGCCAGCGGCACCGTGGTACATGCGGCTCAGGGCGATACCGCGCGCAGCTGAGCCCATGGCCAGCTCGTCCTCACCAAGAGCCAAGCCGTCGTCTATGGGCAGGCCACCCAGGGTCTTCAATAACTGCTCGGCATACAAGTTCTGGCTTCTTTTGTTGACGACGCTTATGATCTCGGCGAGAGGCGGTGAACGGTGGGTGCTCACCAGTGTAGTGGTCTCAGGGGCGTAGGTTGGCTTAATCGCCATGTCGTCGATGTCCACAATCCGCCCGTTGTGGGCGATGCTTTCTTGAAGCAGCACCTCTCTGAAAACATGGAGGAAGAACGCCGTAGGGTTGTGGACCGATAGCGATTCGACATCTGTCTGCTCAGCAGGGACCAAGCTGCCGAGTGTGAACGCATTGCCGTCACGCGTGCGCGCGTAGTCTTCGTCGATGCGCAACGCCGCGTCAATGGTGCGGCTCGTGTTGTGTACCGTGACAAAGGAGGTGTTGTGCGGTGCCCAAGAGATGGCAGCGGGCGCGCCAACATCGGTGGCCTTCAGCTCGAAGTCCACACAGTTATCGTTGAAGGAGAGCGCGCCCGTTTCGGCGCTGTAGTAGAACAGTTCGTCATCCCAACTCCAGCCGTAGCCCAGCGCTTGATCGTCAAAGGCATCATCATCGCCGATGATATCGCCTTCGATGCGAACGATGCCCATGGCCTTGAGCGCATCGGCCCATGCCCGGAACGTGGCGGTACGGTCGCCATCGTTGAATCGGCCTCCGATGGTGGGATCGCCTGAGCCGCGCACGATGAGGTTACCTTGCAGCACACCGTCTTGGATGGTGCCCGAGTAGTAGAGCGGCGTTTCGTAGACGAAATCGGGGCCAAGCGCTTGCAAGGCCGCATAGGTGGTGTACAGCTTCGTGTTGGAGGCTGGAATGAAGCTCTTGTCGGCGTTATGGCTGTACACGACGGCTCCCGTCGCAGGGTCAACAACGTGAACCGCCCACCACGCATTGGCAAACGCGGTGTCGGCGACGATGGCGTCGACCTGACGGGTCAGCTGCGCCTGCGTGAGGCGTTGCGCATTGGCCTGCAGCGAGGCGAGAACGAATACGAAGAGTATAAGGAGAACGGGCCGCATGCTATCAGTTCGTTGGGATAAACCGCCGTGTTGTGTCTGGCTGGGCAAAAAGTACAAAAACGTACTGTACCCGTGTGATGGGGCTGGCGGGGATAAGGTCAATGTCTAGATCATTTTGCCCTGGCCGTACGCGCACGGTATCCACTTCGCCAATGACGAAGCCGGGTGGAAAGACTTGGCTGTACCCATTCGTCACGACCTTCATGCCCGGTGTCACGGTCTCGGTGATGGGGATGTAGTCTAAGGATAGCCGATCTCGGCGCTGGCCAGACCAGCTGAGTATGCCGTCTGCTCCAATGTCCAGCAGGCGCGCAGGAATCCGGTAGTTGGTGTGTAGGTAGGTCATCACCTGGGCGTAGCGCTCGCCAACGGTATGGACACGCCCTATGATGCCTTCGGGAGTGAGTACCGCCATGTCAACGGCTACGCCATCGCGGCGCCCCCTGTCGATGGTGATGAAGTTCTGCTGACGTGTGATGTCTTTGTCGACAACGCGGGCAGGGACGTGGGGCACCGCTAACGTGTCGGCCATGTCCAGCATCGCCCGCAGCCGTGCGTTCTCCTCGAGTGCGCCTCGGGATATAGCCAACTCATTGGCCAGGTCGATGTTGAGCTGTGTGAGGCGCTCGTTCTCGCTACGGGCTTGGATAAAGTAGGTCACGCCTGAGAAACGCGACTCCACCCAGGCCGTGGCGTCCAGCGCCAACGCGCGCAAACCTACCGTCAGCGGCTCGTTGCGCGCTACCATGAATGCCGTAGATGCCGCCAAGCACAGCAAGAGCGTGCCCCAGTCGCGAAGGCGCATCCAAAAGGCAGAAGTCATGCAAAGCCAGGGTCAAGCAGCAGAGGGCGCCGTGCTGGGTGATGACCAAGTACCTAGGACAGCACTTTGAGGTACTTGTCGATGTCTTCAAGCACGGTGCCCGTACCACGCACCACCGCTGTCAAAGGATCCTCTGCCACGTAGACGGGCAGCTCCACGCGGCCGCGGATGAGGGTGTCCAATTCTTTGAGCATACCGCCACCGCCGGTGAGCATGATGCCGCGCTCCAGGTTGTCGGCGCCCAGTTCGGGCGGCGTCCGCTCCAGGCAGCGGATGACGGCCGTCGCAATCTGACTGATGGCGTCCTGCAAGGCCTCGCGCACGTCTTCTGACGAGATGGTGCGCACCTTGGGGATCCCACTGACGAGGTCGCGCCCCTTGACCGACACTTCCATCTCCTGGTCGAGCTTCATCGCGCTGCCCACTTCACACTTGATGCGTTCGGCAGTGCGCTGCCCGATGAGGAGGTTGTGGTTGCGCTTGAAGTACTGCACGATGGCAGAGTCCATCTCGTCGCCACCGACGCGGATCGATTCGTCGATGACGATGCCCGAGAGGGCGATGACGGCGATCTCGGTGGTGCCGCCGCCGATGTCAACGATCATGTTGCCCACGGGCTCCTCCACATTCAGCCCAATGCCGATCGCTGCTGCCATGGGCTCGTCAATCAGGTACACCTGTTTAGCCCCGGCCTTCTCGGCAGAGTCGCGAACGGCGCGTTTTTCGACCTCGGTGATGCCGCTGGGCACGCAGACGACCATGCGGCGGATGGACATGTACCAGTTGGTCTGCACCTTGCGGATGAGGCGCTTGATCAGCTCTTCGGCAACCTCGAAGTTGGCAATCACCCCATCTTTGAGCGGGCGTATCGTCTCGATCTCCTTGTGCGTGCGCTCGTGCATCTGTTGGGCTTCTCGCCCGATGGCGATGACCTTCTTGGTGCTGCGGTTGATGGCTACGATGCTCGGCTCGCTCAAGACGATACCGCGGCCCTTGATGTAGACCAAGGTGTTGGCGGTGCCGAGGTCGATGGCAACGTCTGACGAAAGTGAAAACAGTCCCATGTGGAAGAGGTGGGATGGCGTTCGAGGGGGTAAAAAATCAGTGGCGGAAGTGGCGGTTGCCCGTGAAGACCATGGCCAGGCCGCGCGCATTGGCCGCAGCAATGACGTCTTCATCGCGGATCGAACCGCCAGGCTGGATGGCCGCGGTGGCGCCGCTGGTGGCCGCAGCTATCAAGCCGTCCGCGAACGGGAAGAAGGCGTCAGAGGCTATAACAGAGCCGTCGAAGTTCAGTTCGGACTTTTGCCCCTTGTTCACCGCCAACTCCGACGAGTCGATGCGGCTCATCTGGCCAGCGCCTACACCTACGGTGGCGCCGTCTTTGGCATACACGATGGCGTTGCTCTTCACGTGCTTCACGATACGCCATGCGAAGTCCAGATCCCGCCATTCTGTAGCGGTGGGCTGGCGCTCCGTGACGACGCGATAGTGGGCGCGCTGTGCGTCTGCTGCGTCCAACACCGGGTCGCGGTCTTGCACCAAGAGGCCGCCCACGACAGAGCGCACATCGAACGCCGTGTCGGTACGGGCGCCAGCGAGGCTTTTGATGAGGCGGCGGTTCTTCTTTTGCTTGAGAAAGTCGAGCACGCCGTCCTCGAAAGCAGGCGCGATGATCAGCTCGGTGAACACGCCATCGATAGCCCGTGCCGCCTCGATGTCGAGAGGGCGGTTGACGACCACGATGCCGCCGAACGGGGACTGGCGGTCTGTGGCGAAGGCCTTGCGGTAGGCGTCCAGCAGCGTGCTGGCCGTGGCCGCGCCGCAGGGGTTAGTGTGCTTCAGGATGGCGCAGGTCGGCGGTGCCCCGGCGAACTCGTCGATGAGTTGCAGGGCGGCGCTGAGGTCAATCAGGTTGTTGAACGACAGCGCTTTGCCGTGCAGCGTCTCGAAGTACGGGCTGGTGTCGCCGAACAGAGCGGCGCGCTGCTTGGGGTTCTCGCCGTAGCGCAACGTCTGCTGGCGCGGCAGGCGGAGGTCCAGCGTGTCCGGCATCGCATCCACAGCTGCGGCCCGAGCGAAGTACGCGTCGATGGCGCGGTCGTAGGTGGCGGTATGCTGGAACGCCTCGTGGGCCAGGGCGCGACGCGTGGCCATGGACAGCTGCCCAGCGTTGGCGTCAAGTTCGTTGGCGATGGCGTCGTAACGGTCGGGCGAGGTGACAGCGCTGACGAAGAAGAAGTTCTTCGCTGCCGCGCGGATCATTGTCGGCCCGCCGATGTCGATGTTTTCGATGGCGACGGCGTCCGTGGTGCCGGGGGCTTGGGTCGCATCGCCGAACGGGTAGAGGTTTACCACCACCATGTCGATGGGCTCAATGCCGTGCGCCGCCAGCTCTTGCTGATCTTCGGCATCGTTGCCACGCGCCAACAGGCCACCATGTACGGCAGGATGCAGCGTTTTCACGCGTCCGCCCAGGATCTCGGGATAGCCCGTGAGCGAGGCTGCTTCGACCACGGGAAGCCCGGCGGCGATCAGCGCTCGCGCCGTGCCGCCCGTCGAGATGAGCGTTACGCCGTGGGCGTGAAGGCGCTCGGCAAACGGGACAATGCCCGTCTTGTCGAACACCGAGAGCAGCGCCCGGCGGATCGGCGCCCAGTCGGGAGGAGGCGGAAGGTCTTTTACAGCAATCATCGGCAGGGAAGGTTAGGAAGCGGGTGGGGTAATCTGTACGGTGCGGCCCTCGATGCGAACGCGCCCCTCGGCAAAGAGACGGAGGGCCTGGGGATAGAGGCGGTGCTCCGTTTCCAAGACGCGGGCGGCCAAGCTCTTAGGGGTATCGGTGTGCTCAACAATCACGGGCTCTTGTGCCACGATGGGCCCTGTGTCGTAGTCGTCGTCTACGAGGTGTACGGTCGCGCCCGTCCAGCGCACCCCTGCGGCCAGGACGGCCTCATGCACGCGCTGCCCGTAGAGCCCTTGTCCGCCAAACGCGGGCAGCAAGGACGGGTGGATGTTGACCATGCGGTTGGCATAGGCCGCAACCACTGCGCTCGGGATCTTGCGCATGTACCCGGCAAGCGCGACAAAGTCCACGTGATGTGCTTCAAGGGTGCCGAGTACGGCTTCGACATACGCCGGCGCCGAGTCAAAGTCTTCAGGGCGCAAGACAGCGGTGGGAATGCCGTGCCGCTCAGCACGCTGGAGGGCACCTGCCTGCAGCTTGTTGGACACGCACAGGGCAATCTCGGTCTGCGGCAGATCGCCGCGCTGGACAGCGTCGAGGATAGATTGGAAGTTAGATCCGCCGCCAGAGGCGAACACGGCGAGATGCATGCGAAAGGAGTACGGGAACCGCAGAAAACGAGCATCAGATAGTACGCCCGTGAGTGCCTGGAATAAAAGTAGTTGGGGTGAAAAAAGACCCGTTGGAGGCTTCCATACCGTTGCGGAAGCCCATCCAGCGATACTGCTATCCCAGCGCTGCACGAACAGGCGTTTCAAGCAGCGTAAGTTCGGCTGTCTCGTCGGTGACGTTCAGTCGAGCAGCAACGCCCATCGGCATTGCGTTTTTGACGGGCACATGCCCATAAGTGAGGTTGCGCGCCACAGGGACGTTAAGGTCGGCGGTGTAGTGCGCGATCACGTCGGCGGTTGTCATGCCCGGTGCTGTGGAGGGCCGGGTGTCTTCAGTAAACCGCCCGAGTACGAGCCCGCCGAGGGCATCGAGTATGCCGGAGAGCTTCAGGTGCGCGAACAGGCCATCAATCCGATACGGCTCCTCACCCACTTCTTCGAGAAACAGGATGGCGCCGGTGAGGTCGGGCATGTACGGCGTGCCGATGAGCTTGCTCACGAGCGAGAGGTTGCCGCCAAGCAGGACGCCGCTTGCCTCGCCTGCGCGCACGGGCGCAAGCTGTTCGCCGTATGGACCGATGAGCGGGCCTGCCCCAACGCCTGTGGCCATCTGCCAAAACTGCCCCGCTGACGGCTCGTCGGGATCGGGCCACTCGACAGCGACCATCGGTCCCGAGAGGCTGGACCAGCCGGCGTTGTGGTACAAGGCCAGCTGGAGCGCCGTGATGTCGCTGTAGCCGACGAGCAGCTTCGGCTGTGCCCGCGCTGTTTCATAATTGATGGCGTCTAGAATCCTGAGCGTGCCGTAGCCGCCGCGCACGCAGAAGAGGGCATCCACGGCGGGGTTGGCCACGGCGGCGTTGAACGCGTCTGCTCGCGCCGCGTCCGTGTTCGCAAGGTAGCCGACGGGCGCGATGGGGGAGTCGATGAACCGTAGGCCATAGCGCTGGGCGAGCGTTGCCTTGCCTGCCTCAATCCGCTCCAGGTCGCGAGGCGCACTGGCAGGGGCAAGGACGGCGACGGTCGCGCCAGGGAAGAGGGCGGGTGGCCGATTAGCAGGCATGGCCAGTAACACTTGCGGATTTACAACGACTACATTGCACGCGTGCCGGAGCCGTGATGGGCGTGGCGCGACTCGATAATACGATTGCCAAGACCACCGCACACGATGCCCTTCAAGAAACTCACCTTCACCAACCGCCGCGGCGAACAACTGGCTGCCCGGCTCGACCTGCCAGACGGTGCTCCGCCGACCGCCTGCGCACTCTTCGCGCACTGCTTCACGTGCTCCAAGAACCTGCGCGCTGTCGGCATCATCGACAAGGCGCTCAACGAGGCTGGGATCGCCGTGCTGCGCTTCGACTTCACGGGGCTGGGCGAGAGCGAGGGTGACTTCGCCGACACCAGCTTTTCGTCTAACATCGACGACTTGGTTGATGCCGCGGCATTCCTGGAGGCCGAGTACGAGGCGCCGATGCTGCTGATCGGGCACTCGCTGGGCGGGGCTGCAGTGCTGCAAGCTGCGCATCAGTTGCCGTCGGTGAGGGCGGTGGCTACGATTGGTGCGCCGTTCGATCCGCAACACGTGTCGCACCTGTTTGAGTCCGATCGCGCGGCCATTGAGCGCGACGGGGTGGCGCAGGTGCGCATCGGTGGGCGACCGTTTACCATCAAGCGCGCGTTCCTGGATGACTTGGAAACCCACCAAGTGGAGCGGCGCATCAAGACGCTGCGGCGTGCGCTGCTCATCTTCCACGCGCCCGGCGATGCGACTGTTGAAGTGGAGAACGCCCGGCTGATCTATGACGCGGCGCGGCATCCCAAGAGCTTTGTCTCCCTCGACGGCGCCGATCACCTGCTCTCGCGCCCCGCCGACGCCGAGTACGTAGGCCAAGTGCTCGCCGCATGGGGGCGCAAGTACCTGCCCGTCGGTAAAACAACGTCTGTAAATGTGGGTTCAGACGCCACAGCAGCACCCGTCGATGGCGTCACCGTCACCATCGGGACGTCAGGGTTTAAGAGCGAGGTGCGGGCGGGACGTCATCGCTTCATCGCCGATGAGCCGCCCAGCATCCCCGGCGGTACCGACGAGGGACCGACGCCGTACGACCTGCTCGCCGCCGCACTCGGCACCTGCACGGCGATGACGCTGCGCATGTACGCCGACCACAAGGGATGGCCGCTGGAAGGCGTGGCCGTCCACCTCAAATCTGCCACCATCCACGCCGCCGACTGTGTGCACTGCCTCACCGAAGACCCCGAAGCGAAGGTGTTTCAGATCACCCGCACCCTCACGCTCACTGGGCCGCTCGACGCCAAGCAACGGCAGCGACTGAAAGAAATCGCCGACCGCTGCCCCGTACACCGCACCCTCGAAGCTGAGATCGATGTCGTTACAGAACTGGCGTGAGGCTCAACGGCAGAAGATGCGGATGTCATCCCGGATGACTTCGGCATGGCCAGAAATCTTGGGGTGATCCAGCAGGTGGGAAACCAACTCCAAGAAGACATCTGGACGAGTCATATGCCCGAGCCGAGCCACATGGCTTGAGGCCGTCAGCGCAGCTTCAGCCAGCACCCATGCCTCTGCATTCACTGCCCCCTCCGCCAAGCACTCGACCAGCGTAAGATGGAGCAGGTCGCTGCCAGGGATGTGTAGGCTCGCACGGATGATACCGCGATACTTGGCCTCTAGGTCGTCTGTCGCCATGATGGCGCCCAACTCGTCCTCGGTTATGGGAGCAGGCTCACCGTAGCGCATGGCGTCCCGTCAAACCGCTTTGCGTCCTTCGATCAAGCCTTCCACCACCGACGAATCGGCGAGCGTGGAGGTGTCGCCGAGGTTGTCGAAGTCATCTGCGGCGATCTTGCGGAGGATGCGGCGCATGATCTTGCCGGAGCGCGTCTTCGGCAGCGCGGGGGCGAACTGGATGGCGTCGGGCTTGGCGATGGGGCCGATCTGCTGGCGCACGTGCTGCACCAACTCGGCGCGCAGCCCGTCGGTGGCCTCCACCCCCACGTTGAGCGTGACGTAGCAGTAGATGCCTTGCCCCTTGATCTCGTGCGGGAAGCCGACGACAGCAGCCTCAGCCACGTCGTCGTGTGCGACGAGCGCGCTCTCGACCTCGGCGGTGCCCATCCGGTGGCCCGAGACGTTGATGACGTCGTCGACGCGGCCTGTGATCCAGTAGTAGCCGTCGGCGTCGCGGCGGCAGCCATCGCCCGTGAAGTACTTGCCCTCGAACGTGGAGAAGTAGGTGAAGATGAAGCGCTCGTGGTTGCGGTACACCGTCCGCGCCTGGCTGGGCCACGACCCGGCGATGGCGAGCATACCCTCGGTCTCGCCTTCCAACAGCGTACCGTATTGGTCCAGGAGCTGCGGCTCGATCCCGAAGAACGGCTTGCACGCCGAGCCCGGCTTCAGTGGCGTGGCGCCCGGTAGCGGCGTGATCAGGATACCGCCCGTCTCGGTCTGCCACCACGTGTCCACGATGGGCGCGCGGCCCTCGCCCACGACGTCGTAGTACCACCGCCAAGCCTCCGGATTGATGGGTTCGCCCACGGAGCCGAGTAGGCGCAGCGATGAGCGATCCGTCTGCGTCACGAAGTCATCGCCTTTGCTCATCAGCGCGCGGATGGCGGTGGGCGCGGTGTAGAAGATGCTGACCTTGTGTTTGTCCACTACGTTCCAAAAACGGGACGCGTCGGGGTAGGTGGGGATGCCCTCGAAGAACACCTGGGTGCCGCCGTTGAGGAGGGGGCCGTAGACCATATACGAGTGGCCTGTGATCCAGCCCACATCGGCCGTACACCAGAAGACGTCGCCGTCGCGGTAGTCGAACACGTATTCGTGCGTGAGCGACGTGTAGACGAGGTAGCCCGCTGTGGTGTGGAGCACGCCCTTAGGTTTGCCCGTGGAGCCGGAGGTGTAGAGGATGAACAGCGGGTCTTCGGCATCCATCACTTCGGGCTCACATGCATCGCTGACCTGCGCGGTGGCTTCGTGGTACCACACGTCGCGGCCTTCGACCCAGCCCACGTCGTTGCCCGTCCGCTGGACGACGATGACATTCTTGACGTCGGGCGTGCGCTCCAGTGCTTTGTCCACGTTGGCTTTGAGCGGCACGAAGCGTCCGCCGCGTACGCCTTCGTCGGCAGTGAGGACGATGGTGGAGTCGCAGTCGAGGATGCGGTCGGCGAGGCTGTCGGGCGAGAAGCCGGCGAAGACGACCGAGTGGATGGCGCCGATGCGAGCACACGCGAGCATGGCATACGCCGCCTCGGGGATCATCGGCAGGTAGATCGTGACGCGGTCGCCCTTCTGCACGTTGTGCGCCTTGAGGACATTGGCGAAGCGGGACACCTCGCGGTGCAAGTCGCGGTAGGTGATGTGCTGTGCAGGTTGTGCAGGATCGTCGGGCTCGAAGATGAGCGCGGTCTGGTCGCCTCGGGTTGCCAGGTGGCGGTCGATGCAGTTGTAGCTCGCGTTGAGCTGGCCGCCCAGGTACCACTCGATGGATACGTTGTTGCTCGCGAACGAGACGGCTTTGACCTGCTCGAACGGCTGGTGCCAATCTAGCCGCTTGCCCTGCTCGCCCCAGAAGCCGTCGGGGTCCTCTATGGAGCGTTGGTACATAGCCTCATAGGCGTCCATCGAGCCGATGTGGGCGTGCTGGCTGAACGAGGCGTCGGGGGGGTAGAGATCGGTGCTCATGGTGTAGGCGATTGGGGTGCGTATCAACGAGGCATCGAAGATAGGCGGCAGCTTTCGGAAGCGCTACCTCATTCCCCACACGGATCGCTCACACGATGGATTCCGGCGGGTACTTGCTGATGTCAAAGTTGGGCGCAGGATACTGCGGGTCCATGGCGCGGAGCGTGTCGAGCATGAGCTGGCTCACGAGCAAATCGCGGTACCATCGGGTCTGCGCAGGCACCACATACCACGGCGCTGCCTCGGTGGAGCAGCGGTTCATCGCCTCCTCAATGACCACCATGTACTCGTCCCACAGCTTGCGCTCGTCTAAGTCGGCGGGGTTGAACTTCCAGTGCTTGTCGGGTCGGCGGAGGCGCCGCTGCAGGCGCTCTTTCTGATAGTCCTTGCTGATGTGCAGGTAGACTTTAACCACCTTCGTGCCGCTGTCGGCGAGAAGTTGCTCAAAGGTATTGATGTGCGTGTAGCGGCGCTCGATGATTTCGGGCGGTGCCCAGCCATGCACCTTCACGATCATCACATCCTCGTAGTGCGAGCGGTTGAAGATGGCGATCTCGCCCTTGGCGGGCGTGTGGTCGTGGATACGCCACAAGAAGTCGTGCTCCAACTCTTCCTTGGTAGGCGCCTTGAAGCTCGTCACCGTCACGCCCTGCGGGTTGAGGCCGCGCGTCACGTTGCGGATCAGGCTATCTTTGCCGCCTGTGTCCATCGCTTGGATGGCGATTAAGAGCGATTGCTGATCTTCCGCCCACAACCGCTCTTGTAACTCGGCTGAGGCCTCAATATTGGCTTTGGTCTGGTCTTTGGCCTCCTCCTTATCGAGGCCGCCATCTACGTCAGTGGGTACGGAGGCCAGGCGGAACGTGCCATCGGACGGCACGCGGTATGCAGAAAGATCAAGGCGAAGGTCAGCCATGGGGTACAGGTCATTCGGTGGTCAGGTACAAGCATGACCATGGTACGACGAAAGTCGGGCGCTGTCGAACCCATGTGCCCGAGTGTTGAAGGATCTCAACAAAAGAGGTGGCGGCAGGCTGCGCTTCTCGCGCTGACGTGGCTTTCTTATCGCTCGTCGGTGTGTTAGCTTGCCTGTACCGTACGCCGATAGATAGGTTGTCACGGCACAACGATGGACAGCATGCGCACAGCAAGGCACGGGGTGATTATGAGTTGGGAGGATACTGCCATGCGTAAGATTTCATCATCCTGTGTCGCAGTGCTCATGCTGCTCGCGGTGCCGTGCGGCTTCGCACAGACCAGCGCGCCGAAGCAGGAGTTCAGAGGCGCATGGATTGCTACGGTGAGTAACCTGGACTGGCCCAACACACGGGGCGCCTCGCCAGCGGTGCAGCAGGCGAGCTTGGCGCGCTTGCTCGATGATCTGCAGGCCGCAGGCATCAACGCCGTCATGTTTCAGGTGCGGAGCGAGGCCGATGCCATGTACGCCTCCAGCCTGGAGCCGTGGTCGCGCTACCTGACCGGGACGCAGGGCCAAGCGCCGTCGCCACTGTGGGACCCGCTGGCGTTTGCCATCAGCGAAGCGCACCAGCGCGGCATGGAGCTGCACGCGTGGTTCAATCCCTTTCGCACGCAGAGTGGCTCGCGCTCGTTCACGTCGCCCGAGCATGTGGCGGCAGAGCACCCCGAGTGGGAGCTGCAGGTGGGGAGCGCACGCCTGCTCAACCCCGGCATTCCCGCCGTCCGCAGCTACATCATCGATGTGGTGGCCGACATCGTGGCGCGGTACGACATCGACGGCATCCACTACGACGACTACTTCTACCCGTACCCGCCCAACGAAATCGGACTCGAAGACGATGCGACCTTCCGTCAGCACAACCCCCAAAACCTGAGCAGCCGTGCCGATTGGCGACGGAGCAACATCAACCAGTTCGTGAAGGGCGTGTACGAGCGCGTGAAGGCCATCAAGCCATGGGTGAAAGTGGGCGCCAGTCCGTTCGGCATCTGGCGCAGCGGCACCCCGGCGGGCATAGTCGGCCTCTCGTCCTACGATGTCATCTACGCGGACGCCGTCAACTGGATGGAGCAAGGGTGGGTGGATTACCTCGCGCCGCAACTCTACTGGGCCTTTGGCGGCGGGCAGGATTACGAGACGCTAGCACTGTGGTGGCGCGATCAGCGCAACGACCGCCATGTATACCCCGGCGTCATCTTCAAAAGCTCGTATAACACTAGCGAGCTGCCGCGTCAGGTCAGCCTCAACCGCTCGGTGGATGGCATCGACGGCACCATCTTCTTCCGCGCCGACAACCTACAGACCAACACGCTCGGTTTCGCGCAGCACCTCCGCGAAGAGTGGCATCCGAACCTGGCGCTCACCCCGTCGATGCCCTGGCTGAACATGGCCGAGCCCGAGACGCCCACCGCACTCACTGCCACGCAATCCGGCAATGAGGTTACGCTGTCGTGGTTTGCCGAGGCTGGCTGGGGTGCCGACCCCAGCCGTTTCGCCATCTACCGGACCCAGTCCGCCACGCCGCCCAATCCCGATGCCCTCGTAGCCGATGCCGCCAATCTGGTGGCGATCACGTGGGAGACGACCTTCACCGATCAACCGCCCGCTGGAACGGGCCCCTACCACTACGTCCTCACGAGCGTAAGCGCAAACAGCGTGGAGAGTCGACCGAGCGATGCCGTGACGGTGGAGGGCCGTGCCGTGGCGACGGAAGCCAGCGAACTGCCTGCGGCGGTCACGATTGCCCAAAACTACCCCAATCCCTTCAACCCGGTGACCGAGATCGAGTACACGCTACCTGCCAGCCAGGTAGTCGAGCTGGTCGTGTCCGATGTGTTGGGACGACGTGTAGCCACGTTGACTCGTGGCATGCAGCCCGCCGGGGTCCACCGCGTGACATGGGCAGGAGCCGACAGCAGGGGAAGCGCCGTGGCGAGTGGCACCTACATTTACACGCTGCGCACGCAGGACCAGCAGGTTTCCAGGACGATGGTGCTGCTGAAGTAGCTCGTCTCCGTCGCTTGTACCAATCTTGGCGTTATCTGTCCGCCAAGGCTGTTTCTTCAGCCGCAACAACGCACGGCACACGTCCCCACACGGCATTGGTCAGGACCACTTCGTCGGCGCGCTGCACATCGAGGCGGTGGATGGGCCGTTCGATCACGTTCGGGTCGGTGTCGAGCCAGTGTTGGCGATAAACGCCACCGAGCAGGCCGAGTGTAGTCGGTGGCGTGTGCCAGGTCTCGCCGAAGCGGACAAAGACATTGCTGCGCGACCCCTCGGTCACATAGCCATCGCCGTCGACAAGCAGGGCCTCGTCGTAGCCTGCCGCTTGCGCGCGCTCGTACGCCGCCGTGTACACATCGCGAGCCGTGGTTTTGTGACGGAGGCGCGGGTCGCTTGGGTCGAGGTCGGCTTCCACGAGCAGCGCCTGCAAGGGCGCACCGAACGAGGCGGCGTTGCGGGTGCTGAAGGTCACAGTGCCGTTGCGGTGGAGCACCAAGCGCAGCACGTAGACTGAAGGGTCTCCTGTCCGAACCTGTTGCACGATCGCTTCGCGTGTGGCTGTGCGGTCGAGGACAAAGGCGAGTGCGGTGGCTGAACGCGCCAGCCGGTCGAGGTGCAGGTCGAGCAAAGCAATCTGCCCGCCGGCCACGCGCATGGTTTCGATCAGTCCCGTCCCTGGCGGCAACGGTGGGGTCAGCGCACGGCTGACGAACGAGGCCTTGAGGAGGCACTCCGCATACTCGGCATCAGCATCCGAGTCCCACACGATGCCGCTGCCCACGCCCATCGCGGCCTGCTGGCCATCCACCGTGACCGTGCGAATCGCCACGTTGAACACGGCGCGGTCGTCGGGGGCGATGTAGCCGATGGTGCCGCAATACACGCCGCGTGCCTGCCGCTCCAGCGCGTGGATGTGCGCCATCGACCGCAGCTTGGGCGCGCCGGTGACGGACCCACAGGGGAAGAGCGCCGTGAAGATATTGGCGTAGGTGGCACCGTCCACTAGCCGTCCTTCTACCGTCGAGGTCATCTGATGCAGCGTGCGATACGGCTCTACCTCAAACAACGCCGGGACGTGTACGCTACCGGGCTCGCAGACGAGCGAGAGGTCGTTGCGGAGCAAGTCCACGATCATCAGGTTTTCGGCCTGCGACTTCGCGTCAGCGCGGAGGGCATCGGCAAGTCGGGCGTCTTCCGCTGCTGTGTGGCCACGGTGCGTCGTCCCCTTCATGGGGCGGGTCCACAGGCGTCGGTCGTCGCGGGCGAAGAAGAGCTCCGGCGAGAAGCTGAGGATCTGCTGCGCGCCCAAGTTCAGCCAAGCGCCGAACGGTACCTTTTGCTCTTTTCTGAGGGCGGCATAGAGGTCGAGCGTTGCGCCAGAGAACGAGAAGGTGAGCGCATCCGTGAAGTTGATCTGGTAGACCTCGCCCTCGTAGATGAGCGACTTAATCGCGTCGATCTTTTCCCCATATGCCTGTTGGGAGAGGCCGAACGTAGGCGTGTCTCCAAGGCCCATGCTGCCGTGCTCCTGGAGTGTATCCAGCAGCAGATCGTCGGATACCGCTGTCGCCCGCTCATACACGCCAAACCAGCACAATAGCGCGTCGGCCGGGTGGTGGGGAAGCGTTGGCTCCCAGGCAGAAGCGGCCTCGTAGCTCATGAAGCCCGACACATAGTAGCCATCCGCTACCGCCGCGTCGATCCGCGCAAGGACGCCGCGTACCTGTGTTGGGGTAGCAGCGAGGAGGACTTCAACGGGACGGGCGAACAGCAGCGAGTGGCGTTCCTCGGGGCGCGAGGCTTCCGAGGCATCAAGCAACACCGTTCCCGGCTGGTTGAGCGTCGAACGAAGGGCGTGAGGCGTCAAAAGAGGCAGTAAAACTTGGGACAGATCACGACAAACGCAGCCTGCTTCGCCTGCGATTCACACCAGCACCCTAATCACATAGAGAAGCTGTGGCGATTCGGCGAATATTGCTGCAAGATGGACCACAAGAACGGCGGAAAGGCTTCCAGTGTAAAATGAAACCCAACAAAACCGCCGTATTTTGCAGGTTCAGAGCGATTTCTCCGCTCCTCACCGCAAAGTAGACCGGGCAGACGTGCAGTGAAGGCATTTTCAATCGATCAAAAATTGGCGGGCGTCATGGTTCCCGTCACGTCGCTGCGGTCGGAGGCCAGCGTGGGCGTGGGCGAGTTCGAGGACCTGTTCAGGCTGGCGAAGTGGTGCGCACAGGTCGGCCTTAAGGTCATCCAGATCCTACCCATCAACGATACGGGGCACAACAACGGCCCGTACTCAGCGCTGAGTGCGTTTGCCCTGCACCCCATCCACTTGCGCCTGGACACCGTTCCGGGCGTGGAGGCCTATCGCCAAGAGATCGATGCCGCCCGCCTGCGCTTTGAGTCCAGCGAGCGCTTGGCGTATCACGAGGTGCTAGATTTCAAGCTGGACGTCCTGAAGCGGGTCTATGGAGACGGCCTATCGTCAGAAACGGCAACGGGGCTGAGCGCGTGGATCGACGAGAACCCGTGGGTGCATCCGTACGCGGCCTTCCGCGTCTTGAAGGACCAGCACGACCAAGCAAGCTGGCTCGACTGGCCCAACCAGCAGGCGCCTACGATGGCTGATGTCGATGCCGTTTGGTCGGATAACCCCGATGCTGCGCGCTTCTACGCATGGGTACAGTACCTGCTAGAAGACCAGCTCATGCAGGCCACGCAAGCGATGGAGGCGTTGGGGGTCTACCTCAAAGGCGACATCCCCATTCTGATGGGCGAAGACAGTGTAGACGTGTGGCTGCACCGCGACTACTTCGACATGCGCGAGCGCGCTGGCGCCCCGCCCGACATGTTCTCGCGCGAGGGGCAGAACTGGGGCTTCCCGGTCTACAACTGGCCAGCACTCAAGCGCGACAAGTACAGCTGGTGGATCGATCGCCTGAAGCAGGCCGACAAGTTCTACCACGCCTACCGCATCGACCACGTCCTCGGCTTCTTCCGCCTGTGGCAGATCCCCGGCACTGCCGATGCAGGCCTGCTAGGTCACTACAAGCCATCGCTCGGCCTGAGCCGCGCGGATCTCAACGCCTTGGGGTTCGGCGAAGCCCGCATCACGTGGCTCAGCGAGCCGCACATCAGCGCGACAACGCTGCTCAACCACTGTGGAGACGAGGCCGAACGTGTAGCCGAGGCCTACCTCAGGCAGATCGGCAACCAGCCGCTGTTCCGGCTCAAGCCCGAGGTGGCGAGCGAGAAGGCTATCGCGGCGCTCGCTGAGCCCGAGCCCGTACGCACGGCGCTGCTGAGCTGGCACCGCGACCGCACGCTGCTGGAGCGCGAGGGCGCGTTCTACCCGCACTGGTTTTACGACGAAACGTCGGCCTACGCCACGCTTAGCTCCGAGGAACAGCAGCGCCTGCGCGATACGTTCGCCGCTCTCGAAGACCAAGCCGACGGCCTCTGGGCCGACCACGGCCGGGAACTGCTGCAGATGATGCTGGAAGCTACGCCCATGCTGGCGTGTGCCGAAGACCTCGGCGCCGTGCCGCCGTGCGTGCCGCGTGTGCTCGACGAGCTGGGCATCCTCAGCCTGTATGTAGAGCGCTGGGCCCGACGCTTCGACGTGCCCGGCCAGCCGTATATCGCCCCCGCCACGTACCGCGCCGAAGCCGTGGCCACGGTCTCCGTGCACGACTCGTCCACGCTGCGTGGGTGGTGGCACGAGGAGCAGCTGGACCGCGACGGCTACGCCCTCAACATCGGCTGGGGCGATGCCGTGCCCGCGGTGATGACGCCAGCCTTGGTCGAGGCCATCCTGCAACACCAACTCGATGGCGCGGCGAAGCTGGTCTTCTTCCAGCTGCAGGACTGGCTGGCGCTCGACGCGTCGCTGTACCTGCTCTCGCCCGACGACGAGCGCGTCAACATTCCGGGCACCACAAACGATTTCAACTGGACGTACCGCATGCCGGTCACGCTCGAACACATCCTCACCGCCGACACGCTCAACGCCACCGCTTCGCGGCTGGCGCAGCGCGGCGACCGCTCTTGACATCAGAACCTATGCAACGCAACTATCGCTCATGGTGGAGCCCATCGCTTGGTCGCGACATGGAGCTACTCCACTTCGGCCACGCTGGCACGCCGCTGCTCGTCTTTCCCAGCAGCCTCGGTCGCTTCTACGAGTGGGAAGACTTCAAGATGATCGCCGCCCTCAGCCCGCAGTTGGAGCATGGGCAGAACCAGGTCATCTGCGTGGACTCGGTGGATGCCGAGAGCTTTTACAACAAGCAGGTCCACCCGCACGTGCGCATCAAACGGCAGCAGCAGTACGAGGCGTACATCTTCAACGAGGTGCTGCCCTACATCCGCAACACGGGCCACAGCTTCATCATGGTCGCGGGCGCTAGCTTCGGCGGCTACCACGCCATCAACATGGCCTGCAAGCAGCCGTGGCAGTTTGGCAAGGTCATCTCGCTCAGCGGCGCCTACGACATCCGCTCGTTCATGGGCGGCTTCTACAGCGACGACGTCTACTTCAGCAACCCCGTGGACTACCTCGCCAACCTGAGCGACCACGGGCAGCTCGAAGCGCTCCGCCGCATGCGCATCATCCTGACAGCCGGCGAGCACGACCCGTGCATCGACGCCAACGTGCATCTGAGCCACCTCTTCTCCGGCAAGGCCGTGCCGCACACGCTGGAGGTGCAGCCCGGCGCCTTCGGGCACGACTGGCCGTGGTGGCGCGACCAGATCAAGCAACACATCGGCTGAATCAGCCCTTCTCAACAGTCTATCTATAGATCAGATACCAATGCCTGACCTGAAGAAAATTGGCGTCATCCGGGGCATGGAAACCACGTTCCCCGATGGCCTCATCGCCTTTATCAACGACACCTACGCCGACAAAGGCGTCCACGCCGAGTTTGTGGAGGTCGATGCCGTGTTTATGAACGGCGAACGTGAGTACGAAGTCATTCTGGACCGCATCTCGCACGAGGTGCCGTTTTACCGCTCGTTCCTGAAGTGGGCGGCCCTCAAAGGCACGTACATCGTCAACAATCCGTTCTGGTGGAGCGCCGATGACAAGTTCATCGACAACGTGATTGCCGAGGAGGCGGGCGTGGCCGTGCCGAAGAGCCTCATCTTGCCGCACAAAGAGCGCCCGGAGAATACGGAGGCGACCTCATACCGCAACCTGAAGTACCCGCTGAGCTGGGACAAGGTGATGGAATACGTCGGCTTCCCGTGCTTTCTGAAGCCCCACGACGGCGGCGGCTGGCGCGGCGTGAGCAAGTGCGAGACGCCCGAAGACCTGTACGCGGCCTACGACGCCTCGGGCACCGACTGCATGCTGCTCCAGGAAGGCATCGACTTCGAGTCGTATTTCCGCTGCTACGGCATCGGCCAGCGCGACGTGCGGATCATGAAGTACAACCCCCTCGCCGAGCCGCACCTGCGCTACCACGACGTACCCGAAGGCGACATCCCCGCCGACCTCTTCGCCAAGATGGAGCGCGACGTGCTGGCCATCTGCAAGGCCCTCGGCTACGACATGAACACCGTCGAGTTTGCTGTGCGCGACGGCGTGCCCATCGCCATCGACTTCATGAACCCCGCTCCCGACGCCGACTACCACTCGGTGGGCGCCGAGAACTACGAGTGGGTGATCCGCTCGGTGGCGGCGTTCCTCGTCAAGAAAGCCAAGCAGCCCCGCCGCAAGCGGCAGTGGGTGTGATGCATGCGTCTGCGCGTTCGCTTCGCTCAACGTGAACGCGTCCAGCCGAAGCGATGCG
The DNA here is from genome assembly GCA_038747545.1 of Bacteroidota bacterium. Classification (GTDB taxonomy): domain Bacteria; phylum Bacteroidota; class Rhodothermia; order Rhodothermales; family JBCCMF01; genus JBCCMF01. The sequence continues at coordinate 21,342 of JBCDJT010000001.1, read as the reverse complement.
CTGCCTCAACGTTCACTCCCTCCCAGACGCGCTCACGTGCCCACGCACCGACGCGCCAACGCAATAAACCATGCGCGAACGCCTCCGCCCAGCCCTCGACCATTACCATCAGCTGATCGCCAACGGCTTGGCGGCGGCGGAGCAGCAGATGGGGATGCTGCACCATCTCCAGCGCGAAGGCCACGTGCTCTTCGGCGACCGGACGATGGCGCACAGCCTCCGCCCGACGTTTCTGACGGAGCAGATGTACACGCGGGTGCAGGACACGACGTACCTGATCCGGCAAGCCATCCTCAAAATTGCCGCCACGTTCTTCAACAATGAGGACTTGCTGAAGCGCGAGCTGGGTATGTTCGACTGGGAGATCAGCTTGGCCTCCATCCCGACGAACGTGCTGCGGCTTTCGGCCACGTCGCGGATGGATTCGTTTATCACGGCGAACTCGTTCAAGTTTGTGGAGGTCAACGGGGAGTCGCCAGCAGGCTTGGCGTATGTGCATGCGCTTGCTCAGATTTACGAGCAGCTGCCCATCTTTCAGCAGTTCACCAAGCGCTTCCCGGTGCGGTTCGTGTCGCCGCAGCACCACCTGATCCACTCGCTGGTGCATGTCTACCAGGACGAGTTCGGCGGGCGCAAGGAGAAGCCGCACTTCGCCATCGTCGACAAGCTCGATACGCCGACGATTCACGAGTTCCACTTGCTGCGCGACTACCTGCATCGGCTTGGGTATGGCTGCGAGGTCGTCGATCCGCGCGCGCTGGAATGCCGCGATGGGTGGGTCTACGCCAACGGCAAGAAGATCGACATCCTGTACCGCCGCCTGCTGCTGAAGGAATACTACGACATCAAGGACGACTGCGCGGCGTTTCTGGAAGGCTACAAGGCGCAGAAGACGTGCTACCTGAACAGCTTCCGCACCAACCTCGTCCACAAGAAAGCGCTGTTCGTCTTCCTGACCGATGAGCAGTACACCAGCATCCTAACGCCCGCCGAGCAGTACGCCATCGGTGCGCACATCCCGTGGACGCGACGTATGCGGGAGCAGCGCACGCAATTTCGCGGCCTCGACATTGACCTGGTGCCGTTCATCCGCAACAACCGCTCGTACTTCGTCATCAAGCCCAACGACGGCTACGGCGGTCAGGGCGTGACGCTCGGCTTCAACGCGTCGGCGGAGGAGTGGGACCAGGCCATCGCCACCGGGTTGCGCTACGGCCATGTGGTGCAGGAGAAGGTCGATATTCACCGCGAGCCGTTCTTGATCCAGCAGAACGGCGGGTGGGAGATGGTGCCTTCCGTCATCGACCTTGATCCGTATATTGTAGGCCCCATGATGGGCGGTTGCCTCACCCGCACCTCCAGCACCGACCTCGCCAACGTGACGGCAGGGGGAGGGACGCTGCCCATGTTCATCCTTCGTTACGCCTAGCGGCCCCGCGCCCGCGTCATACGCCCTAACTTATGCTGTAACGAGTCGCCACCACGGCTCGTTAGCACGATGTGATGGCGCACCTGTGCCTGCTTACCCTTACATCCCACCATGATGCGAGTAGCTGTAATCGATCTGTATAAACGCGAGCCGAACCAGGGCATGCGCTGCATCCGCGAGATGCTGACCGCCTGCGACGGCCGTTTCCACAACACGCCCATCGCGTTCGAGGTCTTCGAGACGCGCTACGACGGTGTTATGCCCGACCTCGACGCCTTCGATGCCTTCATCTCGTCAGGCGGCCCCGGCAGCCCGTACGACGGCGAGGGCCTCGAATGGGAAGCCAACTACTTCGCATGGCTAGACGCGCTGTGGCAGCACAACCAGTCGGCGGCACCCGCCGCTCGGAAGTATGCGCTGTTCATCTGCCACTCGTTCCAGTTGATCGCGCGCCACTTCGGCTTCGCTGAGGTCACTCAGCGGCGCTCGCCGTCGTTTGGCGTCTTTCCCGTTCACCAGACGGATGCGGGCAAGCGGGATGCACTGTTTTCCGGCCTCGCCAACCCGTTCTACGCCGCCGACTTCCGCAGCTGGCAGGTGGTGAAGCCCAAGTTTGAACGCTTCCGCGAGCTGGGCGCCACCATCCTCTGCACCGAGAAAAAACGCCCGCACATCCCGCTGGAGCGCGCCCTGATGGGCGTCCGGCTCTCGCCCGAGCTGGTCGGCGTGCAGTTCCATCCCGAGGCCGACCCCAGAGGTATGAGCCTCCACTTCCACGAGCCCGAGCGCCGCGACAAAATCGTAGCGGCGCACGGTCAGGAGAAGTACGAACGCATCATGCACCGCCTGGAGGCGCCCAACTTCCTGAAGCGCACGCACGACACCATCATGCCTAACTTCCTGCGCATGGCTGCTCGAAAACTACACGCCACCGCTCGGCAGGCTGCTTGAGCCTAGCTAGCGCCGTACCACCGCTTCGTCGAAGTTCATCACGGTGCTAGCCACAACAGTTAGTGCCGCGATCTGATTAGCAGGCAAGGCTGAATCGCGGGGGAATTCGCCGACGGCGAGGAGATCGAGGGCTTCTGCTTGGTTGGTGCCGAAGTAGTCCGCCTCGGCAGTGTAGAGTGCGCGGAGCTCGTCGAGTTCAGAGGTGGTGGGGAAGCGGGAGGTGAGCTTGCGGAAACCGAAGGTTAGCTGGTCGTCCACGGCGTCGCCACCTTCGCGGAGCATGCGCTCGGCGAGCATGCGGGCGGCCTCCACGTACTGCGGGTCGTTCATGAGCACGAGGGCTTGCAGCGGCGTGCTCGTGCGCTGGCGCTGTGTGACGCAGAAGTTGCGCTCCGAGGCGTCGAAGTTCATCATCGACGGCGGCGGCGTGCTGCGCTTCCAGATGGTGTACATGCTGCGGCGGTACAGCTTCTCGCCCGTGTCTTGTACGTACTCGGTGGCGTTGCGCGTCGCTTGCTCCTTCCACAGGCCAGCGGGCTGGTACGGCTTCACGCTGGGACCGCCTACCTCGGGCACGAGGAGTCCGCTAGTGGCGAGGGCGTTGTCGCGGATCATCTCGGCGGTGAGGCGGAAGCTCGGACCCCGCGCTAGCCACTCGTTCTCGGGGTCGCGTTCCAGCTGCTCGGGCTCGGCGTACGACGTCTGGCGGTACGTGCTAGAGAGCACCATGCGCTTGATGAGTGCGCGCACATCCCAGTCCTGGCTGAACGCGACAGCGAGATGATCGAGCAGCTCGGGGTGCGTCGGCAGCGAGCCTTGGTTGCCGAAGTCATCCGAGGTGCCCACGATGCCGCGCCCGAAGATAAGCTGCCAGTAGCGGTTCACGGCCACGCGCGACGTGATGGGGTGATCCGGCTGGAACAGCCACTCCGCCAAGCCGAGGCGGTTGGGCGGCAGGTCCTCAGGGAAGGTGCCCCCGAAGGAGGATGGCGTGCCCGGCTCTACGCGCTCCGTCGGCGCATCGTAGGCGCCGCGGTCGAGGATGTAGGTGTCGCGTGGTTCTGGCAGCTCCTTCATCACCATCACCGACGGCAGCTCGGTCAGGATGGTGTTCTCTTCCCCACGCAGGTCGGTGGCCTCAGCGAGCGCGGCCCGGTAGTCGGTATCCACGACGGTGACGTAGTGCTGGCGAAGCGCGGCGCGCTGGGCCTCGGTGTAGGTGGCGAGCGCGAGGAGCGTGCTGAGGGTATCGGGTGCCGTGTGCAGGGCGCTGACTTCGAGTTGGCTGAGACGGCGCTCGTAGATCTTGAGCGCGTCGAAGAGGGTGCTGTCGATCGTAGGCTCGTTGTTACCGCCAAAGCCGAGGCGCAGGTTGCCTTCATCGCCCCAATTGTTGAGCGTACCGTCGCCTGCCAAGGCCTTGCGGATGCTCTGCGTCAAGCCATCGGCTTGGACGACGGTCTTCATCGGCTGACCGTCCAGGTACACGACTAGGCCTTCCGGCGCACTAGAGCCGTCGTAAGTGAACGCGACGTGCTGCCACTGCCCGGTGCGGATCGTGTCGGTGGTGGTGAGGACCAGGGCGTTGGCGGGTTGTACGTGATTGAGCGAGGCCTCGAACGTGCCGTCTTCGCGTAAGTCGAGCCGGTAGCCGCGCCGCCCGTTGAAGAGTCCGGCGGATTTAGTCATCAGCGGGGCCTCGATGCCGGGCACGAGCGTCTTGAACCAGAAGCTCACCGTGAACGGGTTCTCGCGGTCAAAGGCGTAGCGCGTCTTGCCTTCGCCCATGTCGAGCCAGCCGTCGCCGTTGAGCTGCAGCGCCCGGCCGTCCACGCCTGCCCGAACGGTGGCGAGCTTATCGATGTCGCCCCAGTAGTAGCCACTGCCGCGGTCGCCCGCGTTGTTTTCAAAGCGATAGAGGTCGTCTTTAGCAATCGCTAAGGTATCCAGTGGATAGTCACCTACCAGACCATGGTCTAAATCTATCGCTGCGGAGGCCTCATCGAGCCACGCCTCGAACGGTGCGTCGTAACGGGGCGCGTTGACGTCCAGCGCATCGCCCAACTGGCCGACCTGCTCCTTGATGGCGACAATCTGCGCATCGACCTCATCGTCGGTGAGTACCATGGCAGGGCTGGCTTCGCCGGTGTAGGGGATGTTGCCGAGTTCGTAGGCATTGTTGAAGAAGGCGAAGAGCTCGTAGTATTCCTTCTGCGAGATCGGGTCGTACTTGTGGTCGTGGCACTGCGCGCACTCCATCGTCAGCCCGAGGAAGGCTTTGCCGAAGGTGTGCGTGCGGTCGGCCACGTACTGCAGCCGATACTCTTCGAGCACGATGCCGCCTTCTTGGCTCTGCATGTGATTGCGGTTGAACCCGCTAGCCAGAATCTGCTCCTTGGTGGCGTTGGGCAGCATGTCGCCCGCGAGCTGCCACGTCACGAAGTCGTTGTACGGCATGTTCTGCTTGAAGGCGTCGATGACCCAGTCGCGCCAGGGCCACATCGTGCGGAGGCCGTCGTCTTGGTAGCCGTGCGTGTCGGCGTAGCGGGCTACGTCTAGCCACTCGGTTGCCATGCGCTCGGCGTGGGCGTCGCTGGCCAGCAGGCGATCCACGACGCGCTCGTAGGCCTCGGGGCTGTCGTCGGCGAGGAACGCGTCGATCTCGTCAACCGTGGGCGGTAGGCCCGTTAAGTCGAACGTCACCCGGCGGATCAGCGTCTCCTTGCTCGCCTCGGCGGACGGCGCCCACGCGCGCTGCTCCAACTCAGCCAGCACGAAGTAATCGATGTCGTTGGACGGCCAGTCGGCATCAGCCACGGCTGGAAGCGCTGCCGATTCTGGTGAAATCGTCGACCAGTGCTCCTTGTATTCAGCGCCCTGCTCAATCCAGCGTCCGATGAGGGCGATCTCACGATCGGTCATCGTGAGGTTGGACTCAGGCGGGGGCATCACAACGTCAGGATCAGTGCTGATGAGCCGCGCCCAGGCCTCGCTCTTGCCGAGCTTGCCCGGCACAATCGCGTGCCCAGAGCCTTGCTGCAGTGCAGCGTACGCGCGCTCCGGTGTGTGGAGCGCCAACCCTGCCGATTGCGCGGCGGCATCCGGCCCATGGCAGGCAAAGCACCGATCCGAAAGGATTGGCTTCACGTGCAAATTGAAGTCGACGCGCTCAGGCAACGTCAGTTCAGCTTCTACGATGTGCGCGGGTTTATCAACACCACAGCCTGCCAGAAGCACCCCCAAGAACAAAATCAGCCCACGCGCCGACACTTCGGATACCCATTATGAAGAAATGACGCTCCATAGTACGGTGGTAGTAAAAGAAAATAAAGCGCTTTTCGGTCTTAATCTGGCGCCCGATGCTGAAAATGTTAGGCGTGACACGTTACCGTTTAGCCAGTGGGCGGACCAACGAGAGACCGGCAAGCAAGAACGCCTAGGGGGCGCGGGGGGCCAAGGGGTCTGCCACGCGATGGTGTTGCAGCCAGCCACGCCACATGCCGCTGTGCCAGTGGGCTAGCGAGGGAGGGGGCAAGGTCTGCACCACGTATGGGGAACGTGGGTGAGGTGGGCGTCTGCGGCGCAGCATGCCGAAAAGCACAAACTGAATGAAGCGCGATGGTTAAGTTGAGGGCGCCCACGCTCAAAAAATCAGGTGACCCATCATGTGGAAATCAGCCCTGCTGCTCACCGCTGCGTTTTGTCTGGCCGGATGTGTACCCCCAGAGCCGCCTCCGCCGCCCAACATCGTCTTCATCCTGGCCGATGACCTCGGGTACATGGACGTGGGGGCCTACAACCCCAACACGTTCTACGAGACGCCGCACCTGGATCGCCTCGCCGCCGAGGGCTTGCTCTTTACGGATGGATACGCCGCGGCGCCCGTGTGCAGCCCCACGCGCGCCAGCCTCCAGATAGGCAAGTACCCCGCGCGCATGCGCACCACCGACTGGTTTGGTGCGCCGCAGCCCGAAACCGCGCATAAGCATAGGACGCGCGACAAGCCGCTGCTGCCAGCGCCCTACGTAGCGACGCTGCCGCATGAGGAGACCACCATCGCCGAGGCGCTGCAGGGCGCCGGCTACCGCACGTTTTTCGCAGGCAAGTGGCATCTCGGTACCGAAGGCTCCTACCCCGAAGACCACGGCTATCAGATCAACAAGGGCGGCTTTGAGCGCGGCGGCCCGTACGGCGGCGACCGCTACTTCTCGCCCTATGGCAACCCGCGCCTGGAGGATGGTCCGCCCGGCGAGCACCTGCCCGCCCGCCTGGGCCAAGAAACCGCCGATTTCATCGCGTCCAGCACGGATGCGCCGTTCTTCGCCATGCTGTCGTTTTACTCGGTCCACACGCCGCTGATGACACGCGCCGACCTCCAAGCGAAGTATGAGGCCAAGCCTGCGCCCGAGGACGCCTGGGGGCAGGAGGGCGAACGGCGCGTCCGCCTCGTGCAGAACCACGCCGTATACGCAGGCATGGTGGAAGCGATGGATGAGGCCGTCGGCACCGTGATGGCCGCGCTCGACAGCCTGGGTCTCGCCGAGAACACGCTCGTGGTCTTCACCAGCGACAACGGGGGGCTGAGCACATCGGAGGGGCACCCCACGTCGAACCTGCCGCTGCGGGGCGGTAAGGGCTGGCTCTACGAAGGGGGCATCCGCGAGCCGTTCATCGCCCGCTGGCCCGCACGCATCCAGGCTGGACAGACCTCGGCCACGCCCATTACCAGCCCCGACCTCTACCCTACGTTTCTGGCGGCCACTGGCCTCGAACTCCAACCCGAACAACACGCCGACGGGGTGAGCCTGCTGCCGCTGTTTGATGGTGAACCGCTTGAGCGCGAGGCGCTATTCTGGCACTACCCGCACTACGGCAACCAGGGCGGCACGCCGGGCGCCGCGATGCGCAATGGCGATTGGAAGCTGATCCGTTTCTTCGAAGATAACCGGACTGAACTGTTCAATCTCGCCGACGACATCGGCGAGACGGTGAACGTAGCTGAAGCAGAACCTGAACGCGTGCAGGCGATGGCCGATGCACTCGACGCATGGCAGCAGTCGGTCGGGGCCGCTTTCCCATCACCGAACCCTAACGCTGCCCAGTAGAGCATCTGCGTTACGGCTCTTGTGGCGCGGCCCGGAAGTCGGTGGCGTTCACCCATCCTGCCCGAAGGCTGTCGCCGGCCATGAAGCGGTTGTAGAAATTGCGCGTGGCATCGTCGGCGTAGGTGTACTGCTCGTAGACGTCGCCGCCTCCTTCTATGCGGAGGTCTCCCTGCGCCACCAGCACCACTTCCATCCGCTGGCGAAGCCGGGCTGTGCGTTCGGCATGCGCGGGGTCGCTGGCGAGGTTGTTCAGGTTCTCGGGGTCTTCTACGACGTTGTACAGCTCCTCAGCGGGACGCTTGCCGAAATTGAGCGCCCAGCGCGCATACCCTGCGCTGTCAGCCTCCGCATAGTCGAGCAGGACCGTTTTGGTAGCTCCGCCGTCGGTGTTGAGGTAGCCCGTCTCGGGATTGCCCGCGGGCCAACGGTCGGGCGCGTAGTTGCGGACGTAGAGGTAGTCGCCCTCCACGATGCCGCGCACAGGGTAGCCCTGGTCATTGGGCCGGCCCACGTCGTGGCGCTCTTTGCCGAGCACGATGAAGTCGCGTGCCGCGTCGATCTGCCCCGATGCAGCTGTGCGAAAGACATCGGCGAAGCTGCGGCCTGTGATGGGCGCCATGCCGCTCGTCGCCTCGTCCAGCCCCGTCAGTTCAAGGAACGTCGGCGCAAAGTCGGCGAAGCTGATGACGTCGTCGATGGTGCGCCCTGGCGATGCGATGCCGTCAGGCCACATGACGGCCAGCGGGAGGTGGTGATCCATCTCGTACACCTGGCCCTTCACCCGGGGGAACGGCATCCCGTTGTCCGCGGTGACGACGATAACGGTGTTGTCGAGCAGGTCCCGGCGCTCTAGTTCAGCCACCATCCGCCCGAGGTGGGTGTCGAAGTATTCGATCTCGAGGGCATAGTCGAGCATGTCGGTGCGCACGCTGTCGTGGTCTGGCCAGAAGCCCGGCACTGCGCCGATGTCCGCCTTGCTTTTGCCGCCGACGACCTCGCCCGAGCCAAACGTGTAGCGCCGGTGTGGCTCCAGGCCACCGTACCAGAAGGCAAACGGCTCACCGCGCACAGCGGCCGAGTCGAGGAAGGTGGCGAAGTTAGCGGCATAGTCGATGTTCGACATCGCAGGCGTGGGCGGCTCCGTACGGTGCATGTTGAAGCGCTGGCCCGTCATCTGCCGCGGCACACCGTCGCGTTCGGCCACGCCCGGTGCCCACCCCTTGGCGGTGAAGCCCACGGCATAGCCGTGCTCTGACAATGCCTCGGGATACGTCGTGTACTGCGCAGGGAAAACGGGGACGTGGTTGATGGCCTCATCCAACTGCCACGGGTTGCGTCCCGTCAGGATGACCGCGCGCGACGGCGCACATTTCGCGTTGGGCGTGTACGCACGCGTGAACAGCAGCCCCTCGCGTGCGACGCGGTCAAAGTGCGGCGTGTCCACCCAATCCACCACACCGTACGCGCCGAAGTGCAGCCAACTGGCGTCGTCGGCGATGGCGAAGAGGATGTTTGGGCGTGTCGTGGGTTCAGGCTGGGGAGTACATCCTGCCAGGACGAGGAGGGCAGCCAGGAAGGGGTAGCGCATAGTCGGACCAGTTCGCAACAGAAGACGAGTGCAACTTCGCACTTTCGCTGATGAACCTCAACGCTTCGTGCTGTGGTCCCTGGTCGCTCCTGGGCCAGGGCGCGCTACGCTGCTTGGGGAACGCTGGCAGGCCAGAGGCTAGAGCGTGGTCAGCGCGTCGTCAGCCACAGTGGGGTCAGGCTGTCTCCCTGCGTGCTGTAGCGCCTCCCGCAACTTGGACAGGCGGACAGGCTTGCTGAGGTAGGCATCCATACCGGCCTCCAGAACGATGGCCTCGTCGTCGCTCGTGGCGTTGGCTGTGAGCGCGATGATATACGGTGCTTGATCTGGGAATTGCTTGCGGAGCCGCTTGGTTGCCTCGATGCCGTCCATGTCGGGCATCTGCACATCCATGAGAATGACGTCGTAGGGTTGGGCGGCCACAGCCTCCAAGACCTCAACTCCTGTCTCGGCAACGTCGGCCTCGTACCCGATCCGCTCCAGCAGCCGAAGGGCCACTTTCTGGTTGACGACGTTGTCCTCGGCTACAAGAATGCGGAGGGGGACAAACGCAGTCGCCTCCTCAGGGCTCGCTCCGCGCGCCGTGTAGGTGCGCGGTGTGGCAACGTTGGCATCCACTGCTGTGGAAGGCTGGGCGTGCAGTTGCAGCGCACGATGAAGCAGGTGCCGCTTAACGGGCTTCGTGAGTACGGCATCAAAGGGCGTATCGTCGGCTGGGCTGTGGCCAAGGCTGCTCAAGAGGATGAGGGGCGGTGCGTCGTCCCGCTGTGCCCGGATGGCCTTGGCGGTTGCCACACCGTCCAGCCCAGGCATGTGCATGTCGAGGAGGATGACGTCGGGCGAGGCGTTCGCGAGCGCCACGAGCGCCTCGTGGGGATCCGCGAAGCATGACGCTTTCATCTTCCATCGCTCCAACAGCATCGTCATCAGCCGGAGGTGCGTGGCGTTGTCATCGATCACCACGGCATGCAGTCCATCGAGTGCCGTATCGGCAGGGGGGCTTGTGGGCGTCGGGACGGCATCGACGCGGAAGGAGAACGTGAACGTAGACCCTACGTCGACCGTGCTGGTGACGCTGATGCTGCCGCCCATCAGTTCGGTCAGCCACTTGCAGATGGCGAGGCCCAGCCCGGTGCCGCCGTACTTGCGCGTCGTAGACGCATCGGCTTGCGTGAACGCGTCAAAGAGCACGGCCAACTTATCGCTTGAGATGCCGATGCCGGTGTCGCGGACGCTGCACTGGATCATCACGGTCTCAGGTGCAGCGTCAGGGATAGGCTGGGCGGTCACGGCGATCTCGATCTCGCCAGCCTCGGTAAACTTCAGGGCGTTGCCCAGCAGGTTGACCAGCACCTGCCGCACCCGCGTCACGTCGCCTACGACCCGCGCGGGGACGGATGGCGCCACGGAGTAGACCAACTCGATGCCCTTATCGCTGGCCAGCAGCGCAAACACGTCTAAGGTTTCTTCCACGCACGTCAAGACATCGAACGGCTCGGCTTCCAAGCGCATCTGGCCCGCCTCGATCTTCGAGAAGTCGAGGATGTCGTTGATGATGCGGAGCAGGTTCTCGCCGCTCGTATGGATAATGTTGAGGAACTCGCGCTGCTCAGCGGTTAGCTCGGTGTCTTGCAGCAAGGTCGTCATGCCCAGGACGCCGTTCATGGGCGTGCGGATTTCGTGGCTCATGGTGGCCAGAAACTCACTCTTGGCTTTGGCGGCGGCCTCGGCTTCCTCCACGTAGTGCTTGATGGCGTCGACCATGCCGTTGAAGGAGTTGCCCAGCGACTCCAACTCAATGGCTCCATCAATGTCTACCTGCTGGTCCAAGTCGCCGTCGCTGACACGCTCTGCGGCTTCACGGAGGATCTCCACGGGTTGCGACACGCTGCGCGCCAGCATGAAGGCACCGTAGGCGCCAATGACCAGCGCAAAGATGCTCAACAGTAACGCCTCTAGGCGGATCTCCAAAATGTGCGCCTTGATCTCTGCCTTAGAGCGGCCTAGCACCACGCGCCCCGAGAAGTCTGCCGTCTCTACGGACGCTTCAGCCACGTAGATCGCGCTGCTGTCGACGGCGGCGGTTGCGAAGTCGAAGCCAGGCGGGAAGTCCCCCCACGATAGATTGTCGGTGTCCAGCACGGCGACGAATGCTAGCGAGGTGTCTGCGCGTGCGTAAGTGATGGCGCGCTCTACGCCTTCGAGTTTGTCGACCTCGAAGGCGATTTGCACGCCCATAGCTACCGTCTCGGCGAGGGCTTCGGTGGTCTCAGCAAACCCCGCTTCAATCTCCTGCTGCTGGCGCATGGGAAAGAACACGCACATGAAGAACGCCAGCACGGCGATGAGCGTCGTGGCGGTAAACTGGATGCGGTGGCGGAGTGAGCGCGAGGTGGTGGGCATAGTTGGGGGATGTCAGCGGGGCAAATACGCGACAACGGTGACGCTCTCATCGACAGCATCGGCAGGGAGGTAGCCAATGGCGCCAGGCGTTTCGGCTACGCTGCGCAACATAGCCTCCGTGTTGGCCACTTTCGTCGGCGCCGTCGCCTCGCCTGCGAGGACGAGCCGCATATGCAGCCGCATCATGTTGCGCTGTTGACGGCCAAGTGCGTCGTAGAACGCTGTCTTGAACGGCTGGGTGCCGCGCAAATCGTGGAGCTGCACCGCCGTGCCGTCACTCCAGTACGGTTGCTCCAAGAGGTAGATGCGCAGGATGTCATCCTGCGACATCTGCTCCGCGGGTGTACCGTTGTGAACGACAACGGCAATACGGTCTAGCGGTGGGGCTACAGGTGCCCAGTGCAGCGCTATAAGGAGTATGAGCGTAGGCATGGACATCGGGCTTAGAAGAGAACGCTTACGGCGGCGAAGACATACGACCCGGTGTAGTCCAGAATGGGATTGGCCTTGAGTTGCCCATGCACGTACTGCACCTTGAAGACCACGGGGTCAATGGGCCTGTAGGTCATGCCACCGCTGAGAAACAGGATGCCGTCGTCTGTGCGGATGTTCTCGGCGTCAAAGAGCTGCGACACGATTCCGTAAGCAAAAACGGTGTCAGTCAGGTAGTATCCCAGGGTGACATAGTAGAACCGCTTGTCGAGCGAGACACTGACTTGCGGTATCGTTTGCTCAGCCTGTATGCGGTCAAGCTGTTGCTGCTGCGCATCCGAGAGAATGCTGATGACCTCTGTCCACTCGGCCTCGAACGAAAAGCGATTAAGCGTAAACGAAAGATCGGCCCCGATGCGCACGCGCTCTACATCGCCCACGCGGATAACATCGGTGGTTCGTGTGTCTGAGGTGCCAGAGAGGCCAGCCTTCAGACTGCGATGCCGGATGCCAATCCGCCCACCGTACGCCTTGGCCAGCGAGACGTCGGTGCCTGTTGGGAAGGTGTTTGAGCCCTCGGCGGTGACAAAGTCCTCTTGGTTGCCGAGGTGTGCCGAGTAGTCGAGCCGGACGCCGCCTACCGGATACGTACCCGAGGCGCTCAGAAAGCTGTGCTGAGGTGCGAAAGCTTCAGTGTCCAGCAAGATGCCTGCCAGCGCCGTCTCGTAGGCAAGCGGGCGGGCTATGTAGGGTAACAGTGGCGTCCGGTTCTTGATGGTATTCAGGTTGTTAAACTCGGGGATTCGTAGCCCTAATTGAACCCGGAGGGCAGGGCTGTAGCGATACTGCAGCCAAGCTTCCTCAACCTTGAGGTTGCCCCAACCATCTTGTGTAGAGAAGGTATTCGTGAACTCGAGGTTGACAAACGCGCTGAACGACGGGTCGAAGTCCTTAGCTAGCAGTAGGTTGAGCTGTTGGAGGCTGAAGCTCGTCTGTTCCGAATCCACAGCAATCACGCCTGTGGCACGCTCGTTTCCATACCGAAATTGCCCCTGGAAATAGCCGTAGAGTCGTATAGGGTCGCCGAGCTGCGCATGCGCCTCCAAGGGCACAAGGAGCACAACCGTGTAGAGAAGCCAAGCTGGCCTATGTATCAACGTACGCATGAAAAACTGCCTATGCGTGTGGGGGCAACATTGAGATGATTGTTGTAGTCAGGGGGCTAGCTTGTACGGGAAGCCGTGTATGCACGGGGCACAAACAGTGCCAAGCCCCGATGCGTTGAGGTAAACGCGATTTGGGCATACCGTGATTGTGCATGACGATAGAGAATACTTCCAGATTGGAAAGATTTACCACCGCATCGTTACGGCGTCATCGTGACAACCGCGCTACGACCGTCACCCGGTCATCTACCGCGGCTGCAGCAACGTAGCCGATGGCTCCCGGCGTTTGCGCTACACCAGAGACCATTGCGCCGGCGTTGGCTACCGTCTTGGGAGACGACGCTTCGCCAGCAAGGATCAGCCGCATCCAGGAGCGCTTGAGGTCGCGCGGCTGCCGTCCCAGGGCCTCGTAGAGTACGTCCTTAGCCGTGTCCTGGCCTTGCATGTCGAAGAGCTGGACGGGTGTGCCGTCGGGCCAATAGGTTTGCTCCATCAGGTAGAGGCGCATGAGGTCTTCAGGCTGGAGCTCGGTGACGTTCGTGCCGGGGTGTACAATGACAGCTACCTCATCGGTAGCAGCCACAGGAAGCGCGCTGGCGATGTGGAGGACGATCGCGGCTATGAGGTTGGGGAGGACCATAGCTCAGAACAGCACGCTGACGCCAGCGAAAAAGTAGGAACCGTCGTACGTCAGCAGCGACCCAGCGTCTAGGCCGGCGACCAAGTACTGCGCTTTGAGTGACACTTGGTCGATAGGGCGATAGGTGATCCCAGCGCTGTAGAACTCAATGCCGTCTTCGGTGAGTGCGCTGTCGTAGTCATCAAGTTGGCTGAACAGCCCGTACACAAACCACTGATCGGTGAGGTAATAGCCGAGCGTCGCGTAGATAAAGCGTTTGTCGAGTGAGCTCCCTATCAGCATATTCTCCAGCGCGTTGCGGTCGAACTGCGCACGTTGGGCCTCAGACATCACCGCCTGTATGTGGATCCACTCGGATTCGAACAGGAAACGGCGAACGGTGAAGGATAGATCAACGCCAAACCGATAGCGATCAATGATCCCGATGAAGTTGTCATCCTCGGTGTAAGAGTCGGATGTAGTGGAAAAACCGAGTTTGAGCGATTGGTAGCGAATCCCCACGCGCCCTCCAAACATCTTGGCCAGCGAGTTGTCCGTCCCCGAGGGAAAGGTGTTTGAGCCTTCAGGTTCGACAAAATCCTCCTGGTTGCCCACGTGGACGGAATAGTCCAAGCGCAGTGGCCCCACGGGTTGAGTACCCGATACGCGGATATAGGTGTTCTGGGGAACGAAGTCGGATGCTCCGGCAAAGTCGTCGAACGAGGATTCGTACGCGATGGGACGTGCGATGTAGGGCAGCAGGGGTGTCCGGTTCTTGATGGTGTTGAGGTTGTTGAACTCGGGGATCTGCAGGCCTACATGGATGCGCAGCCCTGGGCTGTGCCGATATTGTAGCCAGGCTTCCTCCACGCGGAAGTCGCCCCACCCGTCTTGGGTGGAAAAGGTGTTGGTGAGTTCAAGGTTGATAAACGCACTGAACGATGGCGAGAAGTCTTTGGCCATCATTAGGTTAAGCTGCTGTAAGGCGAAGCTCGCATACTCAAGATCTTGGTTGAGTACGCCGCGCCCAGTCTCATTACTGTACCGGAAGATGCCCTGGAAGTAGCCGTAGAGGCGGATCGGATCTCCGAATTGGGCGAGGCTTGGAGCGGGGGCCAGTGTAGCCCAGACTAGAAGTACCCACAGCACGCGCTGACAGAGGGAACGCATGTAAAACTACCCGAACGTATGGACAGAAGGGAAATCAGCCGGATCAGCGCTTTGCCTCACCCACCTGTTTTGTGTGGCGTACACATACGTCACAAACCGTGCCGACGCCCAGAACACGCACCGTACACCCAGCACCAGTGTCCCAACGGTCACGCCTTGGCAAAAACAACGTAGCCTGCGGAAAGTGTTGCTGCTAGCGTTGCCCACCGCGCGGGGCAGGATCAGACGAGAGGTAGCCGCCGCGCACCGTCGCACCCAGCACCAGCGCCGAGCCAATGAGCACGAGGTTCTTGACGATATACTGCCCTTCCAGCGTGAGGCCGTACGGCATCTGCGTCCACGTCACCTCAGGCAGGATGAGCAGCGGCAGCGCGGTGCCAGGCATCTGAAGGAAAAGCAGGAACAGGGTGGAGCGCATGCACTTTCCGAAAATCAAGCCCAGCCCAATCGCGGCTTCCCACAGGGCCAAGACCGGGAGGAAGAGGTCGGGTTCGACAAAGTAGATGGTGTTGCGGACGAGGTCTTCGGCGGGGCTCAGCCCGGGCACGAGCTTAAGGATGCCAAACCAGAAGAACACCACGCCGAGCCCAATGCGCATGATGGAGAGGCCGTAGTGCGCCATCCAGCGCACGATGCTGCGGTCCAGCGTGTCGAACGAGTGAAGCGGTGAAGCGAGTTGTTTCATGGCGTTACCTCCGCTGTGTGTCGTAGACCAATCGGAACGAGTGCTGCCTACGCAGCAGCCTCACGCAAGTGGTGAACTGCCCATGTGCAGGCGGTGGAGTTTTCGCCAATCCAACTGTCTATGAATCGAACGTTCTACGTGAGATTAAGCGATGGGCATCGTATACTACCGCCGACGGACTACTTTTGACTTCTATCGTCAACGCTCTATGCTCAACCGATTGATCTTCGCGCTCTCCACAGTGCTGGTAGCGCTACCAGCCCTTGCCCAAGACACCCCCGACGTGTCTGCTCATCTCACCGCTATCAGCGCGCTCGCCAGCGATGCCCTTGCCGCGAGTGAGAGCGCCGCGAACGCCAGCAGCCTAGCCGATGTGAAAGTTGCTGCCGACGCTGTTTTTGCTACGGTGTGGGGGATGCCCTCGGGCATCGTGGAGACGCAGCATGGCGCTGTGGCTTCGCGTGGATGGAAGACGCGCTGGCAGACCACCTACCACAACTTCGGCGAGCGCTACGCCAAGCGCTACGCCGACACGCCGCCTGAGATCAACGACATAGCGCAGCTGGGCATCGTGGGCCGGGGCCGCGCCGTCCGTAAGGCGCTCGTGGATGCGGGCCGCGACGACCGTACCGACGGCTTCCTCATCGCGCTCAACAACGTCATCGGGTGGATGAAGATGGACGACGGACGCACCAAAGGCGAAGTGCAGCCCCGCGTAGATATGACGCGCATGTGGGACGCGCCCAAGACGTTTTGGAACTCCACGGCCGACACGGGCTGGCTGCACGAAGTACATGCCCAGGCCGTCAACATCCTCAAGACTGACTACGACGGCGACCTCGATATGGCCAAGGCTCACGCTAGCGACCTCCACATGCTTGTCAAGAAAGTCTTCGACGGCCTCGACGCTGACGGCGATGGCACTGTGGCACCCGTCATCATGGAGGGCGGCCTGAACGTGGCCATGGCCCAAGCCAAAGCCCAAGGCCTCGTCGAGTAACGCACGCGGCAACTCGCAACGCTGACGATCAAACAATACACCTCAATCATGCGTCGATATACCTCTCTCGCACTCTGCGGCCTCGTCTTGTTGATGGCGGCCTGTACGGGTGCCCAGCAAAGCAGCACCAACGAAGCCGGTTGGCTCACGCTCTACGACGGCTCCGGCACCGACGGCTGGGTGCAAGCCGGTCCAGGCGAGTTCATCCAGGAAGCCGACGGCAGCCTGCTGGGCACAGGCGGCATGGGCATGCTCTACTACGCCGACCAATCGTTCCGCGACTTCATCCTCGAACTTGACTGGAAGGCCGTACACGACTCGGCCAACTCGGGCATCTTCGTCCGCTTCCCCGAGCAGAGCGACGATCCGTGGTACGCCGTCAACAACGGCTATGAGATCCAGATCGCCAATACGGGCGGCAATCCGATGCAGACCACGGGCGCCGTCTACACGTTTTCGCCCGCCTCGCACATCCCCACCAAGCCCGCAGGCGAGTGGAACACGTACCAGATCAAGGTCACGGGGCAGCGCTACGAGATCTTCCTCAACGGCGAGAAGGTCAACGACTTCTTCGGCGACCGCGGGCGCGAGGGCTACATCGGCATCCAGAACCACGACAGCGACTCGAAGGTGTGGTACCGCAACATCCGCGTCCAGCCGCTGACGCTGGAGGCTGCGCCCGAGACGCTGGGCGAGCACTTTGCTGTGAATGACGCGCGCGACCCCATCAAGGTGCTCACGTTCACCACCACGCACGGCTTCCGCCACGAAGGCGCCATCAACGCGCTCAAGGAATCGCTGCCCGAGATCGCACAGCACACCGAGTTCGAGTTCGACATCACCGAGGATGTCAGCCTCATTAACGCAGAGAACTTGGCCAACTATGACCTGCTGTTCTTCGCCAACACGACGATGCGCCTCAAAGGCGAGAAGCGCGTGGATGCCAGTGGGGGCGATGGCTTGGGCGACTTTGCCAACTACCAGATCGAGATGAACACGCCCCAAGGCGCCATGGGCATGGTGGTCGCCCTCTCTGGCACGCCCGATGACCTCAGCGGTACGATCAAAGCCGACGGTTCCCCCGAGGCAGCACCGCTCACCGATGTCGTGCTCAATGGCGACGACCTCAGCTTTAGTTTTGACTCGGGGCAGTACGGCGTCCTCGGCGTCACCGCCTCGATCGCCGATGATGCCTTCGACGGCGCGCTGGCCATCGCAGGCATGAGCATCCCGATGCAGGGCGAGAAGATGGCGATGCCTGAAGCGATGGTCCTCGAAGGCGAGCGCACCTGGGACGTCAGCATCGACACGCCGCAGGGGGCGATGGCGGCCACCGTCTTGCTCAATGGCCTGGACGGCACCATCACCTTCGAAGGCGCCCCCGACGCACCGCTGGAGGAGATCGCGTACACGGGCGATCAGGTCAGCTTCGCGTTTGACTCGGGCGAGTACGGCGTGCTTCCTGTCACCGCCACGCTCGACGGTGAGACCTTCGACGGGACGCTGTCGGTGAGCGGCTTCAACATCCCCATGACAGGCACGCTCACTTCGGGCGACCCGGTCACGCTCAGCGGCGGCCGTGGCGATGGGCAACCAGAAGAGCCGGAGATGGAAGAAGTGGTCTACTTGACGGAGGCGCAGCAGGAAGCCGTGATGGACTTCATGCGCGAGGGCAAGGGCTTCGTGGGCGCGCACGCCGCTGCCGACACGTTCTACGACTGGGACGACTACCGCGAGATGATTGGCGGTGGTCTGTTTGCCTCGCACCCGTGGACGAAGAGCGTACGCATCAAGGTGGAGGAGCCCGGCAACCCCGCCATGACGCACCTCGGCGAGAGCTTCCACTTTGTGGATGAGATCTACGTGCTCGACCAAAACCCGCGCTGGAACAGCCGCGTGCTGGCCTCGCTGGACGTGGAGCACGCCGGCCTGCAAGGCTCAACGGCAGGCAGCGAGGAGCGCGGCGACTACCCCATCTCGTGGATCCGCAACCACAACGGCGGGCGCGTCTTCTACACCAAGCTGGGCCACTTCGATCACAACTGGCGCAACCCCGCCTTCCTCCAGCACCTGCTGCAGGGCATGCGCATGGCCGCCGGCCGCATCGACGCCGACTTCTCGGGACGCCGCGTCAAAGACACCATCGCCGACAATGTCTGGCCGGACGACCTCGCCGTGGATGACCAGGGCAACGTCTGGATCGCCGAACTGACGGGCGCGCTCTACCGCTATGACGCGCAGACGGAGGAGTCCGTCAAGATCGCCGAGATCCCGACCACCGACCCCGTTAACATCGAGCACGGGCTGTTCGGCGTCGAGGTCGACCCTGATTTCTACAACGGCGAGCCGTGGGTGTACCTGTACTACACGGAGCAGGAGACCTTCATCAACACCCTCTCGCGCTTCCGCTATGAGAACGGGGCACTCGACATGGCCTCAGAAGAGGTGCTGTTGCGAGTGCCCACCGAGCCGCAGTGCTGCCATCAGGCCGGGGACATCGAGTGGGGCCCGGACAAGACGCTCTACCTCTCCACGGGCGACACGGGCATGAGTGAGACGCGGCCGGACTGGGAGGTGAGTGATGAAAAACTCGATGCGTTCTTCGCGGAGCATGGGCTGGACAAGGACGACTATCAGTGGTCGCGCCTCGTGGACTCTGAGCGCACGGCACAGAACTTGGCTGATCTGCGCGGCAAGATCGTGCGCATTAACCGCGACGGCTCCATCCCCAAAGACAATCCGTTCTTCGGTCAAGCGGGCGCGCGGTGGGAGGTGTATGCCTACGGCCTCCGCAACCCCTACCGCTTCAAGCTCGATCCCCAAACCGGCTACCTCTACATCGGCGTGGTGGGGCCGGATGAGGACGTGACGTACGACGAGTACAACATCTCACGCGAGGGCGGCGAGAACTTCGGCTGGCCGCGTGACAACGGCACGCTCGTCTACAACGAGTGGGACCCCGCCGACATAGCGGACTACGCGCCGCCGTTCTGGGAATACGACTACGCCGATGGCGGACGCTCGGCCTCGGGCGGCCCGGTCTATCGCCACGAAGGCCCCGGCGCCTTCCCCGACGTGTTCCAGGGCACCGTCTTCACTTACGACTGGTCGCGCACGTGGATCAAGTGGGGCGAGATCGAGGAGCGGCCCGTCACGCTGACAAAGACCAACGGCGAGACGTATACCATGAACACGCTACGCCTCGTCAACGTCAAGACGTTCGACGAGACGCTGATGGAAGGCACACGCCCCATCTCGATGGAGCTAGGTCCTGACGGCGCGCTCTACGTGGCCGAGTTCACCGGTTTCTGGGGCCCAGCGCCCGGCTCCAAGTTGACGCGCTACCGCTGGGTGACGGGCAACGAGGCTCCGGTCAGCATGGGCAGCGTCCTCGGCCCCGCTGAGGGCGATCCGCTCACGCTCCGCTTCTCCAGCAAAGGCAGCTACGACCCCAACGCCGACACGGTCACCTTCGCTTGGGCCTTCGGTGACGGCGGCACCAGCAGCGAGCGCCACCCCACGCACACCTACGCCGAGGCCGGCACCTACACCGCCACCCTCACCCTCACCGACCCCGACGGCCTGAGCCACACGCACACCTTCGAGGTAGAGGTCGCCGAGGCGGTCAGCACGACGTCTCGCTAACAGCCTAGTAGGCATCCCGCAACAACGTCCGAGAAACCCGAGCCCTGCTACTCTACTTTAACTGGGGCTCGGGTTCTCGCTTGTATCCTCAACGTTCATGGTCGAATCACTCTCAAAGGCCGACATTGTTAAGGCCGTCCAGTCCTTGCCCGATGACGCAACTGTCGAAGATGCGATGGAACGTCTGCTCTTCCTGAGCAAGATCCAACGAGGTTTGGAGCAAGTCGAGGCGGGCGAGACCTACTCGCTCGACGAAGTGTGCACGTTTCTGCACCAAAGAAGAGCCGGACGAGCCGAGGAGGCGTAGTGGCACGGGTTCGGTTGAGTAAGCAGGACAGGAGCGAAACCAGTGACATTTGGTCTAAGCCCAAACGGGTGAATACTGGGCATATCGAGCAAGAAGTCGTGATAATACTTGAAGGGCCGGATGAGAGGCGAATAATCAATCCGACATCAGATGAGGTATCTGATGCAGTGTCTTTGCTTCGGAGAGGTCCTGTCAGGGTCCTAACTCTATCGAAAGGTGAAAACGACTCGGTTCAGTTTACCGCAGGAGCACGCCCTGGAATTGACGTTTCTTACCAGCAAGGACTGATATGCAAGCGCACAAATCGTCCCATTTCAAAAGGAAGGGCCGAGAAAATTGCGGACGCATACACAAGCGGCGACCTCAAATGGAAAATGTTGGCCCGCTGGAGACATGATGATTATGCTTTGAGCGAAATGTTGGATAGCATTGAAGAGGAGCAACCTGACTTCTATCTCGACCTCTCTACCGCAAAATCAAAAGGCAAAATCCTGCTCTCACTGCTGATCACCTATCTGTTTTTCTTCGGTGCAGGCTTCATTGAGAGGCATGGAAGCACAATAGGAGAGATGTTATTTCTGGACGAACCAAGCCTGCAGGAGTTAGTGCTCTACAATCTCATCCAAGCAGCCGTATTGACCGCAGGCTTTGCACTCTGGATTGTACACCTAGAAGCACCGGACCAGTAGCGCGGATTTCCGTAACATATCTATTCATCATTATGGTGTCCAGGGTTTCGGAAAGAAAGTAACGCAAGCCCTGGACTGGGCAACGCATACGCATTCAGTAGCTCGACGCGTTGATTATGCCCAGGTCGCGCGCTGGCCCCTGCGCATCCGCAG